>JBBRGW010000197.1:0-7459 GCA_038223525.1 Pirellulales bacterium | reverse complement strand
CGTAGGCTAGAAAAAAGACCGACCGTTTCGAAGACCCCCGTGACAAACGCGTCACGGGTGAATCAGGTTCATTAGCTAACGAACCTTGCGTTCCAGTCGGACGAGCCGACTGGGGACACGAGAAGTGGGAAGAGCGATTCTAGCCGCTAACCTTTTGCACCAGTTGGACAAGCCAACTGGGGGCAAGACAAAATTTTGGGAACAAAAACGAAACGGCTAAAGCCATGCGGCGAATTGGGATTTTCAATCCAAGACTTTTGCGGAAGAGCTTGCTGTTTTTCCGTTCTCTTTGACGATCAAAACGGAGCATGGGGCATGATAAAGTATGGCTCGCGAAACACTCCCTAGAAAAAAGCGTCCAATGGCAGATCGCCCTTTGTCCCCCACGACGACCAAGTCTGTGGGACGCTTATTGAGGAAGTCCAGTATACAACTCGATACATGCAGCTTCTCGAATGTGTGTTTTTCAATACAATTCGAGCTCGGCCTCAGATCGTTTGCTAACCTCCCTAATGCTTCGGCGGTATCTCGAGCGATATCCGCGTCATGCTCGGCATCTGGCTCGAGAAAATAGGGGTGATTGATTACCGTTACCAAATGTATCTGGGTACTTTCGGGAAATCGAAAAGCATTCATTTGGGCGGAAACTTGTTTGTCTGCATCGGACCCATCGGTTGCAATCGTGATTGTAATTCCTTGGCCATCGCTGGATTGCTTAGCGCGGTTACCTCGAACGAGGAGGACGGAACAATGAGCATACCTAGCAACCGTTTCACTCGTGCTGCCGATCAGCATATGCTCGATCATGCTTCGACCGTGTGCGCCCATGACGATAAGGTCCGCATTGGATTCTTTTGCGTAACCGGTAATCAAATCTGCCGCCTGTCCGAAGCTCTTGACTTGCTGCGCTTCGATTCCCGCTGCCTTTAGGATCGCTCGCGCGCGTTGAAAGGATTCGTCGGCGTGCAATTGTTCCAATCGGACAAATTCTTCTCGGACTTTTGTTGGAACCATGCCATAAACTTGATAGCTTGCAACGGTCATCACCTCGTAGCACTTGTTGTGTGCGATCGGTAAATGGCAATACCAGCGAATGGCTTCTTCGGCAGATTGGGATCCGTCGGTGGTCAGTAGTACTTTCATTTGGATTCTCGCTTTTTCGTCGAAACGTCTTAACTTGGATGCATTGTTCGAATGACTATTTTGCGTTCGTAAGGGTTTTGAGTTCAACCCGCTCTCCCGGCACTGTGCGATCTAACTCTTCCGCAGTAAGGTGTTCTTGGGTTCGAATTTGGTTGGCAAGTACCGCTAGCGTTGCGTCAGACGCGTCGCTTTTGGCGGTCAAACGATTTGCAATCCGCTGCCTCAATTGCGATTCTTCGAGTTGGAAGTCGACAATAAAAAACTGGGCGTTTACGGTAACAGCTAGTTCCTGAAATTGTTTTCGATCCGCCCGTCTTAAGAAGGTTGCATCCACAATAACGTCGAAATCGGCTAGCAGGACGCACTTGGCAAACTCTAGTAGTTTTGCATAAGTTGCTTCGGACGCTGTGGGGGAATACAAATCGGCTTGATTGGCTGGACGCGAGAATTTTAAACGCGACGTTTTGAAGAGGCGTTTTCGTTCGATATCGGAGCGAATTCGGACCGCTCCCTCTCGCTCGACAATTTGTTGACTACCTGTGGTTTTACCGCTTCCGCTTAGTCCATGCGTAATCCAAAGTCTGCGAGTTCCCATTTTGGTCATCTGATCTGCCAAACGAATGTACTGGATTGCAGCGGATAGTTGATGGGAGTCCAGTCGTTCCACACCATTCATTTGCCGAGCTCGCATGACGGCGACTTTCGCCCGAACCAACGCTCGATAGACCAGGTACCAACGCAAAACCCTCATCGCAGCATAGTCGCCTGTCTGCTCGAGGTAGGCATTCAGCAAAGCGGCGGAGAGTTCGGGATGCGCAAGTTCCCGCAGGTCCATGACAAGAAAAGCAATATCGCTCACAACATCAATGCTTGATAATTCTGAGTTGAATTCAATTCCGTCGAAAGGGACCCAGTTTCCATTCCAGTGGACAATGTTGCTGCAGTGCAAATCGCCGTGGCATTCCCGTATAAAGCCATCCATCGCTCGATTCACAAAGTCCTCGCGATGTTCGTCAAAATAGTCTTGCGCCCATTGGTCCATTTTTCGAATCAACGGGTCTTGGCGCAGAAGTGGCTCGCTAAGCAACAAGTCAAAGTTCTCTTTTGATTGACTGTATATTCTTGCGACTACGACTTGAGGAGATTGCGCCGTTTTCGAAGCCGACTGATGGAAGCTTGCAATGGCGGAGGCCAATGGGCTCATAGACTCGATAGAAACCCCATTCTTTGCGAGTTGCTGGCTCAGCAGAGCGTCGTCTTCAAACCGTCGCATACGAACTGCAAATTCGATTGGCTGGGCATCGCCATCCATCCGAATCTCGCCATCTTCGAATGTGATCGGGACGACATCCAAATACAAGCCTGATGCATAACGGTTTCCAAGTCTCAATTCTTCGCAGCACGCATGGTGTCTTTTGGAAAGTGTCCCGTAATCGAGAAAGTCCGTAACGATCGGTTTTTTGATTTTGTAAGCGTAGTTTCCTGAGAGAAGTACCCAGGAGATATGTGTCTCGTGCAGAAGGACTGGACTAGTTACGGAGTGCAGATACGCCGATGTGTTGAGAAGCGAATTGATGATCGCATCGGTTTTCATGATCTCGTAGTCCATTGTTTTTATCGTAAACAACTGCGCAGTTACTCAAAGTAAGCGACGGATGCAAACGAAGTGCCAATGGGCTCTGACATCCTCCAGCTTTCGGAGAATGTCTTTTTAAGCCAATGGAATGAGATGGGGGCCTTCACCATGGATCAATAGGTGTGCCTGTTACGTCCAAGCTGTGACAATTCGCACACTGCGGGCCCTCGACTACCACAGGCTTGACCCCGACAAATCGTAGTGCTTTCCTTCAACTCAGTGGTTTTTGATTCTAGAAATAAGTCCGTCCGATTTTACAGAAACGCCATGTACCCGGCTTCGAAGTTGTTCTGGGAACGGCGCGAATTCCTCGGCGGTCTTCAAGTCCACGAAGTTTTCATTGACCAACCGAAAAAGGCTGTCGGTAAAGGTGTGCATCCCATCATGCGTGGCATCTGAGATGATGGCGTGCAAGTCCTCCTCTTGCCCTTTGCGAATTCGATCGCTTACCGAGGGAGACGCCAGAAGCACCTCGGTCGCAGGCACGACTTTGACACCGGGCCTTGAACTCGGCAATAGTCGCTGTGCCATCACGGCTCGCAATCCATTGGCTAAGCAAGAGCGGACAAAGGGATGTTGATCTGCCGGAAAAAACTCGAGAATACGCGAAAACGCTTGAACGGTGTCAACGGTATGCAACGTAGCAAAGACCAAATGTCCCGTTTCTGCGGCCATCAGCCCCGCGAGCAACGTTTCTTTGTCCCGCATTTCGCCGATGACAATCAAGTCCGGATCTTGGCGGACAGCGCCCCGAAGCGCCGTTGGGAAATCGCTCACATCGAGCCCGATCTCTCGCTGGCTGATGATGCTCTTGTCCGCCGTGAAGAGATACTCGACGGGGTCTTCGATTGTGATCATGTTGTACGCACGATTGCGATTGAGGTGTTCGATGATCGATGCGAGAGTAGAGCTTTTGCCGCTCCCCGTCACTCCGCAGATGATGACCAAACCATCTTGAACATGGTTAGCCACCTTTTCGTAAATAGGGGGCAAATGCAGCGATTCGAAACTGGGGATCTTCGAGTTGACACGTCGGATCGCGGCATGCAATCCTCCACCCGCATGAAACACACTGCAGCGATAGCGGCTATTTTCGAAAGTGTAAGAAAAGTCTACACCTCCCTCGGATTCGAGTTGGCTCAGTAGCCTTGTCGGAACTAAAGGAATCAATAACTTTTCGGTTTCCTCCGCAAAAATATCCGGCAAATCGACTCTATGAAGCATCGCGGCGACTCGCAATATAGGTGGCGATCCAATCTTGATATGCAAGTCGGAAGCTCCCAACTGAACCATCTTGCGAAGCAATCGGTGAATTAGCCTATCGTTTGGATCCGTTTCGCTCACAACGCAGTTCCTGCTAAAAATGGATTGTTACTTTGCCGTGCTAAGGATGTTTTTCACCGTGATGCGAGCTATTTCACTGAGGGCTTCGTGCGTGAGAAACACCTGGTGCGACGTGCGAGTCTCGATCAACGGCTTTCGTATCAAAAACGGCCGTGGCGATCATGCGGTGGAGCCTAACTCCGCGCACTTGGCACACTTATTAGTCCATGGAATCGCTGTCAGTCTTTCCTCAGCAATGGCTTTCCCGCAGGTGGAACAGGTTGAGTAGATCCCCGAATCGATACGGTCGATGGCGAGTCTGATATCGCGCATTTCGGCATCCGTGATCAATCCAATCGCAGCTTCCGTTTGGGTGTCATCCAGTTCTAAAGCTCGCTCTTCCGAGTCTGCGCTTTTGGGTGCGCGAAGAGCGTTTTCGATCTCGATTGCCCGTTCTCGCAGTCGTTCAAGTTTTTCGACTAACTCGGTTCTCGTCGATTGAATGTCAATCATTTTTTTGTTTTCCTTAAGACATAGTGTTTCGAAAATGTGTGCCGTAGAGCGCGCTGTGTGCTGCCGTGCACATCTAAAGAATTCTAGCCATGGGAGGACGCCGTTGGCCCGTCCGTTGGTGTGTTCGTTGGTGTGTTCGTTGGTGTGTTCGTTGGCCCGTCCGTTGGTCCGTTCGTTGGTGTGTTCGGGAAAATAGATCCGAACTAGCTTGGAGCTACATCTTCAGAACCAACACCGGGCATTTTGCAAGACGCACGATACGTTCCGTTACACTCCCCAGGAGCAATCGGCTGAGGCCATGACGTCCATGCGATGGTAAAACGATCAAATCGGCTTTCAGCGATTCGGCTCGATCGGAGCATACTGTACCTGGGTCTCCGATAAGGATTTCGCGAGTCACGCCCAGGTATCGTGAGTCCTGCAGCTCACCGGTTAACAGCTTTGCCACATAGTCAATGCGTACCTGATCGTCGATCGAGTCAGGTGGGAAGGATTCAGGCAATAGAGGGAACGGCAGCACATGCAGAACGTGTACTAGAGTTCTGTCCCCAGCTAGTTCGATGGCCTTCTCGATGGCAGCGTGCGAATGTTCCGAAAAATCATAAGGTACTAAGATCGGGTTTTTGATTGTCCAAGACATGGTGGTTTTTTCTATGGAAAGAGACGAACTTGGGACTGTGCGGAATGAGCTTTGTTGCTCATGTGTGCAACTAGAGCGAATCGCGTTCCAATGCGACGGCTGATTTGGCCGATAGATGGCCGATTAGCTCTTGGGCTTAACGGCTAGAACGCTCAACTTGCAATGGTTCAATATGCGTTCAGCTGTATTGCCCAAAACGAATCCTTGCAGGCCTCGCCGCCCGGCATTGCCAACGACCACCAAATCTGCTTCGATTTTTTCTGCCAGTTGGCAGGTCTCCCGCCACGGAGTTCCCCAGGAGAGATGCGATTCCGGTTGCGTTGCACCCCATTCGAGAGACTTCACAAATGCCTCCATACGCGATCTCGCGTAGTCATTAACGGATTGTCGAATGGTCGCATGACTCTGCAATCTGTCTGAGTGCTTCGAGGGTGTGTCCGACATGTCGATCACATGCAATAAATGCAGTTTGGCACCCCACTTTTCCGCCATAGCGATTGCGCTGACTACGGCATCCTTTGATAATTCTGAGAAGTCGGTGCAAACGAGAATTGTGGTCGGCGATTGTGTCCATTTGTCACTCACAGCCAATACTGATGTAGGCGATTGGTGTATCAAACCGCGGCTTGTGCTCCCCAGAAAGAACTCGTCCCAGCCCGTGTGTCCGCTCCGCCCTGCGACGACCAAATCGAAATGTTCTTTGCCGGCCAGTTGCGAGATCTCATAGTGCGGATCGCCAATGAGAACTTTGGATTGGATGGGGATGCCCTTCGCAAGCGTCCCGCCGATGTACTCCTCCATCGAATGCGCGGCCTCGCGGCCAAACTCTTCCTGCATTAGCATGTAGTCGTTGTAGGGCAGTCCGAACTCCGAAGCCGACGGTACAAAGGCAAGATCCGGCATGCAATAAACGGCCAGGATGGAACTGTGGAATGCGGTAGCAATATCAACAGCTCGTGCCAATGCAACTTCAGAGTGTTTCGAGAAGTCGGTTGCAAGAAGAATTTTCTCAAGTCCCATTGAAATGGCAGTCATTGTGGAGTCCTTTATCATCGAAAGAAGCATGAGCGGAAACTTAAAAAAGCAAGGCTTGTCCGATCCTAGTGCATTTGTTGTGCCGAGGACTTGATCTGGGAATGCAGATGCGTGCCACTTGGCCGCACATACAGGTGTGCAGCTCTCCGAATGGATTGGCAATGGGATGAAGTTTAGACTCAAAGCGGGAAGTAGAACCAATCGCCATGGCGAGCCTGTGATGTTCCCGAACTAAGTTGATAGCAAGGGTGGTCTCTAAAAATCAATTAAAAGAAACCGAAACATTATGACGATCGCGAAGATGCAATCAAACGGGATCACGAAAGTTCCCGCGTTAGCCGCGAATAGCTCATGAAAGAACTGTTAGCGATTCGGAAAATGATTGAAGCCAGGATTTTAGCAGAGGCTTGCGAATGGTCAAGAAATGCAGCTGCTTTGGCGTTGGCTCCGGTTCCCACTTTGTGATCCGAAAGCCCCGGAGTCACTCACGAATTGGTGGAACTGTTTGCTCGATGACAGCCCGCGGTCGTGGGCGAACGGCTCCCCTAAGGCTGAACGGCCAACACTGCCGTGCCCGTGGTTAAGAGTTGGAAACGCATAGCTCCAGCGTCATAAGGCGAACGCTGTCGCAAAGCCGGAACTGCCGAACCTTGTCGATAATGACCGGTGTCGTAGCGCTCTTCGAGCGGTCGCTGCAGGTAAGCCTTGTATGGCAAGAATGCTATATCTGTAAAAAATCGTGTGCCAGAAAGAACCGGTTGCAGGCATGGAAGGCGTTCATGTCCATGCCGTTCCAACATCGTATCCTCAAAGTAAACGGGTTGATGACAGAAAACCGGTGCTGTCCATGTTTTGCTTTCTAGAGCCCAAAATCCGTAACGGTCGGAACCGTAGGGTAACGAGATGGTTGCTGGCAACCTGCCTGCCACTTGGTCCTGAGGTGTGGCGCCAGTACCGACTCCGACTATCGAGGTGTTGGGCATAGATAATGCTGGCAAAACCAGTGGTTGCCGGTTCTTTGCCGGTTGCTCTTTGTTCGAGGTTGTATCGCTCGAAATGTCGCTCGCAGTATCTTTGGGCTGGCTCTGTTCGGGCTTGAACCGAATCACTTCTTCGGACGCTTGGTCTGATTTTGCCTCGTCACCCTTTTTCGCCGCATCTTGCTCGAT
>JBBRGW010000196.1:0-7505 GCA_038223525.1 Pirellulales bacterium | reverse complement strand
CCAAGCCTGAACTCGCGACGCGCTGACCACCTGCTGCAGAGTTGCGTACACTGGCGTCCGACTCCCCAGTCGCCCAAGCGTCCATAGCAACGGGCCGTGGACCGATTCAAGTTTCTTTCGGCCAAAGGATTGCAGGATCTGCTCGGCAACCGTCGTCTTCTCTTCGACGGTCAACCATTCTAATGACCCCACCAATCGCATCAACTCGATCGCAACATTGGTATTGGAAGCTTGCGATTGAGAACCGCCGGTCAAGACCGGTCGCACCCTTGCCCAACAATCCTGAAACAAAGCCCGCTGCTGTCCTGGCGTGAAACCGCCTGAAACGCGACGCCAGAGTACAATCGTCTCGGATGCGTTGGCAGGGGTTCGGTGCAACAGTTTGTTATGAACGCTTCGCCAAGTGGAATTCACTCGCCAATCGTCGGCCGCCAATCCAAAGCCGGGCCGCAAACACCATCCAGTCATATTCAACCATCTGGATTCATGTTCCGCAGAGATTTTTCGGTACTCCTGATGCTCGATCAGGAATCGCCACATTTCCCGCAATAGAGTTGAGTTCCACTCGCGCCGCGAGATACCGATGCGGTCCGATAGAAACGCAGCCCCTTGTTTGGGCAACACGCTGGGCGATTCGCCAAAAACTTCCTCCATCGCTTGAATGGCTGTCTGCAGGATTGTCGATTGAGCTGTCTCGATGACTCCGCTACTGCTCGAGCTCGCGGCGGAATCACTAGCCGATGAAATCCGCACATCAAACTCCAGCTTCCAACTCGTGTTTGGCGGTACGCTTTGCAAATCGCTTTGCGACGACGCTGGCTGATCCACGACCAAGTTCATCGATAGCGTTCCGATTTCGCTCAATTCGGACTCGAGCACAACGGGGACGATCTGTTGCTGCTTGCGATTCCCCATCTCTAAAACGGTGCGAATGGGTGGCATGGCAGTCATGGACTCAATGTCGACCGGCACAATGTCGCCGACAGCATGAATGAGATTGGTGCTGCTCTGAAAGAGTGGGAACTGGACCGGTTGCCCAACCATCAAATGAAAAGGGTGTTCATCGATCCGGAATTTGTCGAGCGGCATTGCATTGGCTGGCATCACGCACATCGCGCGTGGTGGTGATTGTTCGACCAGTAAGTAATAAGCTCGCGCCAGTCTCGCATCGATGCGAACCCCTTCTCCACGTCGAACTTGGCCAAAATAAGCGGCTCCTTGGGCGACCGCCAAATCCAATCGATTTCCTTCGAGCAAGCTGGGCTTCCATGCTTTAGTATCAACTTGCTCGACTACTGAATCGTTGGCGGCCGGCGGCGTTTCCCGAAACCAATAGGCGATCTGTTCGAGGATCGCGTCGCGGATTTGAGTGGACTCCATTACACCACCGTTAAAGAGTACCCAATCCGGTCTCGCCGCTTGTAGATCGCTCAGTTGTTCACGTGCGCTTGCGTCGCGACCGGCCCATCGATGTTCCCAAAGGAATGAAGCCAAGTGTTTCTGGACATTCGGATCGGCCGCATAGGGTAAACCAAATTCTTGAAAGCCTTCACCCGCTTTGTCTGGGCGTTGGTCGAGCGCAACGCGACCAAAAAACCCCTCGATCAAGAGCTGCCGGGCCCAGTCGAGTTCAATCGAAAGGGTTCGCGTGTTCTCAATCAGTTTCGACCCACTGCCAGGCAGCGACATCTTGTACACAGCGGGGGGCTCTGGTCCCAATAAAGACTCTTTGGCGGCGCGACATTGCGCTTTGAGGGCATCCCATTGACGCGGCTTTAATCGGTCTTGACCAGGTGAGTCCGCCAGCAGTCGTTGCTCAAGCGACCGGGCTAAGGCCAAATCCAAATTGTCACCACCTAGCATCAAATGTTCGCCGACCGCAACGCGGTGCAAGCCAAAGGTCGCTTGCAAGGACTCGCCTACCGATTCGCTCAAGTCGATTGCGGCCTCATGATTGGCATTCGCTTTCGGATCAACGTTTGGATCTGCGACTGTAGCGTTGGTTTCCACCACGCGTATCAACGTAAAGTCGGTTGTGCCCCCGCCGATGTCGCACACCAATATGCTTTGGCCAGCGCGCATGCTCTGAGTCCAAGAGGCTTGATTGCGATGCAACCAAGCATAGAAGGCCGCTTGCGGTTCCTCGATTAGTAGGATGTTCGGCAATCCCGCCTCCGTCGTCGCTTGGATAGTCAATCGACGCGCGACCTCGTCGAACGAAGCGGGCAAGGTGACGATGACATCTTGCTCGGCAAGCGGTTCGCCGACATGTTCGCGGTCCCACATGCGTCGGATATGTTCGAGATAGCGCTTGCTCGCTTGAACGGGTGAAAGCATTTGCACACCGTCGTCCGCACTCCATGGGAGCAACTCCGAAGTTCGGTCGACTAACGTATGGCACAACCAACTCTTGGCTGAAGCGATACAACGACCTGGCATCTGCACACCGCGCTGCCTGGCGAAAACTCCGACCACGCTGACATGCTGGCCATCCACGAATTGAAATCGCGAATGGATTTGAGAAGACTCGGCAGCAGTTAACTCATAGTGAAAGGACGGGAGCGTATCAGAGAATTGGCTTGTTTGAAAATCCACCATCTGCTCAACGCGAAAGATCTCTAGCGATGGGTTGTTTTGTTGCGTGTCCATGAATGCGACTGCGCAATTCGTTGTGCCCAAGTCGATGCCGACGACGTAGCGGCTAACACGACGATCAAACGCAACATCCAATTGCGACAGGGGGGCTTTTGTTTCTTCGTTCACTTTTTGCGAATTCACGAATGAAGGTCGGGTTTGCGTGCAAGGGTCATGGCGGCAGGGAGCATTTCATGCAAGAGTACCGGACCAACAAGATCCATATTATCCAAGTATCCACTCCAAACACGAAGCTGCGGTGCAAACTCATGCAAGAACTGGCGACAGACGCCGCATATCGTTACTCGCTCTGGTGAAACTACCACGATTGAATCCCATTCGAGATCCCGTTGCAGGACCGCTTGCGAAGCCGCGACGCGCTCGGCACAGATGGTGACTGAATAGGATGCGTTTTCGACATTGCAACCGCAATATAGGTTGCCTCGTTTTGTTAAAAGGGCGCATCCAACAGCAAATTTGCTGTAGGGGTTGTAAGCAGATAGGGCTGCGTTCTGGGCAGCTGCAACCAATTCAGCAAGTTTCGAAGCGTCTAGGTTCATCATTTTGTTTTCTCAAGCGTTCATCTGCTTTAGGATCGCAAGTACTTTCTCAAGATCCAATCAGCCAAGTTAGGGGATAGACTAGCTATCGCGGCCAGCCAAGCCGCCTTGGTCGGAACAATTAGCTCTTTTTGGCGTCGATGAGCCGAGTCCAATATTCTTTTGCAAAGTATGGAGGGATCGATCAATCGAAGCTTCACACCACCACCCGGCGCCGTCGATGCAGGATCGACCAGACCCCGTTCCGCGGCAATTTTTTCGTAACGCGACGCTTGCTCGCGCGGATCTTTTCTCGCGATCGGGCCTGGGCAAACAAGCATCACATGCACGCCACTACGAGCCATCTCCAGTCGAAGCTGACGGGTCATCGCGGTCAATGCTGACTTGGCAATCGAGTAACCTCCCATGCCAGGTGCCGCGACCAGTCCAGCCAACGAGCCGATGTTCACCATCGTCCCACGCGCTCGCTTGATCGAATCCAATGCCAATCGTGTCATGTTCCAAGTGCAAATCAAATTGTCGTTCAGCATGGAGGCAAGATCCGAATCTTTCAATTGCTCCAAGTGCCCACGGTCAGAACGTCCGATTGCATTGATCAGCAAATCGACTTGATGATTTACAAGCCACGTTTGCAGTTCCTTTCGGCTACCAACCTGTTCATTGTGGAGCTCTTGGTCAGCGCTCGATGGAGCGTTCAGGCCTAAGTCGATGGAGAAGCCTACCGCCGAACTAGCGCCGTGTTCCAGTGCGATTTTCATGGCAGATTCGATGCGAGCGATATCTCGGCCGACAATTAGAAGATTTGCTTTTTGATTGGCTGCGGAAATCACCAATTGCAATCCCAATCCAGACGAACCACCGCAGACGACCACCCATCGCCCCGTCCACGGGCCCGTCCACGGTCCGGCATTATCCATTCATTTAATCCCATTACGAGCAATTAATTAAGTTCCCTTTGGCGGCGACTTCGGTAGCATTCAGCCTCAATGCTGCGAACCTGCTCGCAAATCGTGCATTCGGAAGAGTTGCACGCCCCAGTTTACCATCCCCGGCGATAAATCAAATCGCGTTACTGGCATAGCCAAATTGTTTCGAAATCTAGACAATAACGGACCAGGGTTGGCAAATTTTAGTTGCACGACGCTCCGCGTCGTTATTCGTACGACGCGGAGCGTCGTACGACTTGGGGTGCACTCCAAAATGAAAACCGGATAAGTTTGGCACAATCATCCTCAGCAAGTCATCTACTCAAAGCAATTGAATCCAATGGCAAGAAACACTCTGATCGAAGCTCGCACGAAGATTGTTGCCACAGTTGGCCCCGCTTGCGAGGATGAAGCTATTTTGGCGGAACTGGTAACGCACGGCGTCGACGTGTTTCGCATCAATGCGGCCCACGGCACTCAAACCGATTTTGCTCGTGTCATGGGCAAAATCCAAAAAGTAAGGGAAACAACCGGTTTCCCCGTTGCTGTCTTGCTCGATTTGGCTGGCCCTAAAATTCGGCTCGGCAAACTGCTGCAAGACCCCCTCGAGGTAGACGTTGGCTCGGAATTGACTTTTATCCGGGGCGATGTTTCAGGTTCACCAACCGAACTGACCAGCAACTACGCCAAACTGATCGATGAATTGGGGATCGGCGACCCCGTGATGTTAGCTGACGGCATGATCTCCATGCAAGTTGTCGAGAAAGAGCGAGACCGCGTAAAATGTCTCGTCTCAGTTCGCGGTACCATTCGCTCCAAACAAGGAATCAATTTGCCTGGTACGTCGCTTTCTGTTTCCTCGATGCGCCCCGAAGACGTTTCCAATGCATTGTGGGCGGCCAAAAACGACGTCGATTTCATAAGTCTTTCCTTTGTGCGTTCCGCCCAAGATGTCTCGTCCCTCAAAAATCTGCTCGCTTCGATGGACGCCCAAGCGCTCGTGATCGCGAAAATTGAGAAGCGAGAGGCTCTCGAATGCCTGGAGGAAATCGTTGATGCGGCCGATGGGGTGATGGTTGCACGTGGCGATTTGGGGGTCGAAATCGATGTGGCGGATACGCCCGTTGCTCAGAAGAGAATCATTCAAGTCTGCCGTGAGAGATTGAAACCAGTCATCGTAGCGACGCAAATGCTCGAGAGCATGCATCATAATCGCAGACCCACCCGGGCCGAAGCGAGTGATGTCGCCAATGCGATTTTGGATGGTGCTGACGCTTGTATGCTCAGCGGAGAAACCGCCATCGGCGACTTCCCTATCATTACCGTCGACACCATGAATCGAATCATGCTAAGCACGGAAAAGATGCTGAAAACACAACCGCAAGATACCAAGACGCGATTCTTTTCTCGCGTGCATCCAATCACAGCGGCAGTTACGCACAACGCCGCCAACATCGCCGAAGCTATCGATGCAAAGCTTGTTGTCGTTGCGACCCGGACCGGCGGAACCGCTTGGGTGAAAGCCAAGCAACGCAACTACATCCCAACGCTCGGCGTCAGCGATTCCGACCATACTTTGCGACGAATGTGTTTGTTCTGGGGAATCATGCCCCACAAAGTGAAAAACCTCGACAATCCAGAGGCCTTGTTCAACGAAGTGACTGAGTGGGCCGTCGAAAGAGGTATGCTCCAATCAGGTGATCGAGTCGTCTACGTGACCGGTACTGGGCTCATCAACAACACGCACAATCTGCTGGTGGTTCACGAAGTTCCAAAAACCAGCTAAGCCGCATTTTATAGTTGCCTTTCGCTCCGCGAAAGTGCGCCTCATTAATGCTTCTTTTGCGGAGCAAAAGGCGACAATCCGCGTCGTGATGCATTCGACGCGGAGCGTCGAACAACAAAGTGTGGATCGATTCTGGGAAGGAACTTTTCTTGCTTCGTCTCGTCTTAATCTGCTTAACCCTCAAAATCGGGCCTCATCGTTAGCGTTCGCTTATCCCCCACAAACGGAGTGATTACGGAAAGGATTTGTTAAAGTGCGAGCAGTTGCCTGGATTGGAGCTTTTGCAACTCCCCTCGTCCTCATATCCTAAGACGTTCGTCGGCAAATTTGCCATATTCAACTAATGGAATGCATGCAAACTTTCGATGGTTGATTGGCTCTAGGCTACCCTTTTTATTTGTTCCTCGTTTCGCATTGATCACCAGCTATGGCTTCCGGACCATCGGATGAGAATGTAGAGAATACCAAACGCCATATCCGGACGTTGGTCAATGAGATCACCGAGCTATCCAAATCGGATGCCAAAGCGGCGGAGTATTACCCTGGCGTTTTGCAGCGGATCATCTCGGCGCTCGCGGCTGCCGGTGGAGCGATTTGGCTTGTCGATCCCGAGGGTAGCATGCGGCTTGCTCATCAGATCCAAATGGATCCGAACTTGATGCAAGCCAACAATCAGGAGGCGATGCTGCACGGCCGACTCTTGACTCGTTTGTTTTCCCAAGGTCGCGCTGAATTGGTCCCTCCGATGTCGGGATCGGGCGATGACTCGGGCGAGGGAAACCCAACCCGCTACTTGCTAGTGACCGCTCCGCTGGTGTCCAACAAGCAGCCGGTCGGTTTGCTCGAAGTGATGCAGCGTCCAGATTCACCCGCCGAAGCACAACGGGGGTATCTGCGATTTCTTGAGCACATGACTAAGCTGATGGGGGAGTGGATCCAAGGCCACGCTCTCCAACAGGTATCGAATCGCCAAGAGATGTGGCAACAGTCGGATCAATTTGCCCGCTTGGTTCACGACAATTTAGACCTCAACGACACAGCCTACACGATTGTTAACGAAGGGCGTCGACTCATCGAGTGCGACCGCGTCAGCGTAGCCATGCTCAAAGGTGGCAAACTCAAAGTGATCGCCATCTCGGGACAGGATTCCATTGAGAACCGATCCAATATCGTTCAGTCACTCAACATCTTGGCCACGAAAGTGGTGCGAAGCGGCGAGCCTTTGTGGTACGACGGCTCGATGGAAGATTTGCCTCCGCAAATCGAGGAAGCGATCGAAGACTACGTCGATCTTTCCCACGGACGTACGATCACGGTTTTGCCAATCCGACAACCAGAGCGCAAGACCGAAGGGGACGTGTTGGCCGCCCGCAGCGAGACCAGCGAAACCCGTACACGCCGCAACATTATCGGCGCATTGATTGTTGAGCAAATTGAAACACAGCTCTCGCGCGGCACGCTCGAAGGTCGCGTTGACTTGGTTTACGAACACTCGTGCCGGGCGTTGTCCAATTCGCTTTCGCACAGCCAAATTTTGTTCATGCCCGTGTGGCGGTTCCTCGACAAAATGACATGGATGTTCCGCGGTTCGGCATTGCC
>JBBRGW010000195.1:0-7539 GCA_038223525.1 Pirellulales bacterium | reverse complement strand
GCTCTGGAGCGATGTTCCGTTCATCCTGAATGAGTTTCAGATACATCGCCGTCGACAGATTGAATTTGCTCGCGGTCCTCGCGATTTCATCATCGATATTTTTGTTCGTAATCTCGATTTTCTGAGCCACGCAGGCGGCTTGAATCAGAGTCTTATTGACCAAGTCCTCGAGGACTTCGGTACCGAATCGGAGTTTGCATTGGGCTGCAAGCTCTTCGAGCATGATCCCATTGCCATTGACCGTTGCCACTACTTTAGGAGCAAGATTTGCATCATCGGCAATCTTCTTGGAGGAGGAGGAGGCATTGCTAGCCGGGACCCCTTTTTGGCTTTGCGGTTTGCCCCGGGCGTTGTCCTGAGACTGAACACTTTGCGTGCTCAGCGCGAATGCGAGCGGGAAAGCGATGACTAGCCGAAGTGCATTTCGCAATAGGGTCCGACGGCGATTATGTTTGGTTGAACGCATTTGTTTTCCTCATGAAAATGCGGGACAATATTGGGTCGCCCACGATGAATTCTCACCAGCCGATAGCCTCTTGGCATCGGAGCAATTCTGGTTTTAAAGAGCTGCGTAAGGCAGGGAGTGTACGAAGTTGGCGAACTCCAGGTCAAGACGCAAAAGCTCGCTTGACTTGACTTGCCGAAGCATGGGACCATGACGTCGTCTAAGTCTTCGTTCGGGACAGCGGTCCCAAACTACAAAAAATGCTCCCACCACACCGTTGATTGGGAAATGGAAAGGGAGAGCAGGCTCAATCGATGCGAATACTAGCTATCAATGCACCCGGTGCCCTTGCTCGCGATCTTCAGGAACGCGCGAATGCGACCGAAGGAATGAAACTGTTGGTCGCCGACGCTTCCAATCCGCTTCCGAATGAAACTCGCGACGTACACTTTTTAAAGTACTCGAGTCGCAGAAAAGTTGATTTGGCCGCTATCTCGAGATTGCGAAAAACCATCCGCGATTTCCAACCTGAGATTGTACATTCTTTCTTGCCACGATCCCTTTCACAAACGGTTTTAGCAACCATCGGAATGCGAAAGCCGCCAAAGATTGTTTCCTTTTATGGCATTACGCGAGTCCCTTCGTGGCGTGAGCCCGCTGATTGGATATCGTATCTGTCCCCCAGAATCGCCATGCATGCATGCGAATCGAATGCGGTCAAGAATGCCTTGGTCCAAGGTGGAATTCATGAGAGTAAATGCCAAGTCGTCTACAACTGTGTCGAGCCTGAATCCAATGTGCTGATGAGGGATGAGTTGCGAGCCAAATTTGAAATTCCACGGAATACGTTTGTTTTAGGAACGGTAGCCACCATCCGCCCTGTCAAAGGGATCGATGTTTTGATGCGCGCATTGATTCAGTGCGCCGACATCGAGAATTGGATCGCAATCATTGCCGGCCCCGTACAAGATCCGGTGGTTAGCGAGTTGGCAAACGACCCCCGGATTCGCGGTCGCCTGCGAATGCTTGGATACACTAACAACGCTTCGTCACTGATGAGGGGCATGGATCTTTTCGTGATGCCGTCGCGCAAGGAAGGGCTTTGTAGAGCGCTCTTGGAAGCGATGGGCCAAGGTGTTTGCCCTATTGTTAGCAACGCTGGCGGCATGAAGGAAATAGTGAGAAGCGGCGTGGATGGAGTTGTCTTTCCAAGCGAAGATGTGGCTGCACTAGCAGGTGCCATTCGGCAACTTCAGTCCGATCCCGATCGTATTTCAACATACGGAAAGTCATCGATGGAACGCGTTCAATCGATGTGCGCCCCTAAAGTGGTCGGCGCACGTGTCATGGATATGTACAAAAAATTGTCGGCTTGATTGCTGTCAAAGCGGTCGCTCTTGCATCGATTTGATTTAATTGATAATACCCGTAGCATGCGTTACTGTGATTTGCCCTCTTCGAAAAAAGAACCACCTTGTTCGATTCGTTTCGTTCGAGAGTTGCGACCTATATTTTCGTGTACCTTCTTGCTCGCTTTGATTCCGTTGTTTCCATTTGCGGCCATAGGTTGCAATCGCAGTAGTCCTTATTTGACGGCAAGTCCCTCTGGTTTTTTCAATCCCAATCCAGCGCCCAACATGGCCAATCCCCAAATTCCGGCTCAGCTTGCGGAGTATGAACGGCGAATAAAATTGTTCGATGAAAACAATCGGCAGCTCACCTCGCAAAATGCTCAATTGCAGCAGCAGACGCAACTGTTTAAAGAGCAATCCGAATTGACAAAAAGGCAATTGATGGACGTCAGCAATCAATTGCAACAGTCACGCGTCGCAGCCGTTCAAACCAACCAACAGTTTCGCGGCCTTGAAGAGCGGGCCAAAGCGGAGCAGTCGTATCCGGAGCGTCGAGGGGGTGCAAAACTCACTGCGAACACCAGCAGCAAAATAGGAAGTGAGTCGTTGCGAGACCTCGGCTATCCAGTCGAAAACGATGGCTCTGTGCTTCGATTGCGAGTCCCGGCGGATCAGCTTTTTCAACCGGGTACCGCGCAGCTAACTCCATCCGCGTCTGGAATTCTGGATCGTATCTCAGAGACCTTCAAACGAAACTACGCTCGGCAGCGAATTGCCATTGAGGGCCACACCGACAACTCGCCACTCTATGGAGGCACTTTCTCAACGAACCATCAGCTGGCAGCCGCCCAAAGCAACACCGTACTTGAGCATTTCACTCGCCGAAATCAGATGCCAGGTGGTCAGCTTTTCACCCTCAATCATGGTGACAACTACCCCATCGCGGACAACCAAAGCCCTACTAGTCGGGCAAGTAACCGACGCATTGAGTTCGTCATCTATCCCGAAACGTTCTGAGGCAGTGTGCCACGGCTGACCCCGCCATTTCGGGAATATGCCCTTTGGGGGATATGTTGGGCGGGAACGGTTGGGACAACTGTTCTGTTTTTTTTGCGGCCGCCCTGCATTTCTTGGTAACCCGACAGAAAAATGAGTATTTGTCACAACATTTGATCGCTGTTGCAGTTGAATAGCTGTCTCTCAAGTAAGACAATAGAGATATGTTTGTTTAGATTGCGTGCTTTCTACTCTCGAGTTGGGCAAATGTTGAAAAGACCGCGAAAAGTCGACGAAGGCAATTCGAGAGACGAGCTAGTCGATCCGTCCGTCGACGGACATTCGGCATCAATCCTTTCCAGCGACCAGACGTCCGGAAGCGCTGGTCCTGTAAATACTGGTTCCGGTAATGATGATTCCGACGACGATTCAGAAGACGGCGAAGAGGATTCCGACGCTTCTTGGTTCGATTCGGAAACCAAATCATTCCTCGCCAGCATGTTTGTCCACCTTGGTATCGTGCTTGCCTTGGCCTCGTACACAGTCGTCTCTCAGCCCGAAATCCTGTCCCTTTTCATTACTTCCCAGCCGATTGCAGAGGAACTTGCTCCACTGGATATCGTCAACGACATCGCTTATTCAGAGGCTCCAACCGAAGAGATTGGCGCTAACTCGGTCGGATTGACGGACATGGCCTTGTCTACTGCCGAGACATTGGCAGATGTCTCAGAAATCCCTTCGGTAGAGCTCGATATGGCTTTGCCCAATGCGACCGTTCAAGTGTCGCTGGACATCAAAGAAGCTCTTGGCTTGACGGAATCCACCAAAGCCGTCCGCGGAATGACTGGCGTTGGCGAAACCGGCACAGAGGGAGCCGTTGACAGAATCACGTATGAATTGTTGCAGTCCATTGAACAACGTCCAACCTTGGTCGTCTGGTTGTTCGACAGTTCGGTCTCGATGGTAAAGCGACGCAAGGAGATCCGCGACCGCTTTGACCGAATCTACCAACAACTTGGAATCGTTCAGGAAGAAAAGAAGAAGCGAGGTAATGGGAATAGCGACAATGATTCTCTGATCACTTCGATCGTATCGTTCGGCAAAGACATTCAGTTTATGACCAAGAAGCCAACATCCGACCTGGCTGAGATACGCGGGGCTATCGACCACATAGAGATCGATGAGTCTGGAGTCGAGATGGTCTTTCATGCGGTTAAGACCGTCGCGGATCGATTCAAATCGATGCGCACAACCCGGGGTCCAAACGATCCCGAACGCAACGTCGTTTTGATCACGATCACCGACGAACGCGGGGACGACATGCAGATGGCGGACGAAGCGATCGCGCTTTGCAAAAAATTCGCTATCCAAGCGCACGTGCTCGGTGTGCCTGCTCCCTTCGGTCGCGAGTTCACCTACATCAAATTTGTTGATCCAGATCCCAAGTTCGATCAAACACCGGATTGGCGGCAGGTCGACCAAGGACCTGAAACGCTCCTGCCTGAGCGTGTCCATCTGGGTTACCAAGACAACTACTTTGAGGAACCGATAATCGATTCGGGGTTCGGTCCTTATGCGCTCGCTCGCATGTGTTATGAAACGGGGGGGATCTATTTTTCGATTCATCCGAATCGAGAAGTTGGAAAGAGGGTCGACGCTGGCAACATCGAAGCGTTCGCATCTCGTATGAGCTATTTCTTCTCACCTGAAGTTATGGATATGTACCGCCCCGACTACTTGAGCGAGTCGGAGTACATGTCCAAAATCAAGAAGAACCCATTCCGAGCTACCTTGATCCAAGCGGCACAGATCGCACGCGTTGGCACCTTGGACAAACCAAAACAAGTATTCATCAAAAAGGAGGAAGCGATTTTTGTTCGTGACCTTACGACAGCCCAGCAGGAGTCAGCCCGATTGGCTCCCGAACTGATTAGCTTGTGCACGATTCTCACTGAGGGAGACAAGTTTCGAAACAAAGAGACATCACCGCGTTGGCTCGCCAGTTTCGACCTTTCCTATGGTACCGCGGTCGCTGCTAAGGTCCGCGCGGAAGCATACAACGCGATGCTGGCAAAAGCTAAACGAGGTATGAATTTCGAGAAGCCTGCGAGCAATACATGGAACCTGAAACCAACCGACAAGATTACCGTGGATAGCAAGTTGGAAAAGGAAGGAAAGCTTGCGACCGAACTGCTTCGAGGAGTCGCCGAAAAACATAAAGGCACACCTTGGGCTCTACTCGCTGAGCGAGAGCTATCGCATCCACTAGGATGGGAATGGAACGAGTCATTCACCGATCTGGATCCGCCAGCCAAGCCCGGGGTGCGTGCACCGCGAACGCCCCCCCCTGCAACCGTGTCAGCAGACGAAAAGGCAAAGATGTTAGCGCCCCCACTTCCTAAGCGTCCAATAACTAAGATTTAAGCAAAAGTGTACTGCTAGTGCTTCGTCCAGATTAAAAACGTGGGTTGGCAAACTTAGTTGCACGACGCTCCGCGTCGTGATTCCTACGACGCGGAGCGTCGTTCAACTTAGGGCGTACCCCAAGTTGTTGCAAGCAACTCGACAACATCAACATCCAACGCGTAAGCGAGGGACCTGCCAACCATCATTTCGCTGCAAATCCCTCGCTTAAGCTTCGGGTTTTCATAAGTCTAGCGAGGCACCACTGGGATATTGGAATTCGCAACGGCGATGTTCTCCACTTGCGCGACCTCGAGTACTTCCGCGAAATCAGGACCTGGCTCTAGAAACAATGGACCATCGGCCGTTTCCTGAATAGCATGCAAACCATGGTGGCGCGTCATTTCGAGAGCGGCTAAAAACATGGCTACCAGCGCACTCTTGTGCATGCCGAGTTCAAACAAATCTTGCAGCTCAACGCGATGGTGTTGGTGAACTTGCTGGTGAATACGCTGCATATAAACGTGGATCGGCGTACTGTCGAATTGGATGTTGTGCTGAGGTACTTTTTGACGCGCCTTGAGTATCCTCCCAAACGCACTGACTAGATCCCAAACTTCTACTTTGGCAATCGGCAACTCCTTGGTGTCGATTCGTCGAGGTGGCAGGTCGCTTGCAAGTCTTGCGTAGCGGAGTTGCCACCTGCGGCTCTGTTCGTCGAGCAAGCAGGCGGCGTCTCGGAAACGCTTGTATTGAACAAGCCGTTCGACCAATTGCGGCATCGCCGTTTCTTGGCCGATGTTTGTGGTGTCGTCACTCGACTCCTGCGCGGGCAGAACCGAAGACGCTTTGAGTTCTATCAGTTGGCTTGTTATCTCAATAAACTCTCCGACATCATCGAGATCGAGAACTTTCAAGACTTCTAAATAGTCTAAATACTGACGCGTTATCTTGGCCAACGAAAGTTCTTCCAATGGCAATTCTTCTCGTCGGACCAAATAGAACAGCAGTTCGAGTGGCCCGTTGTAACAAGGTAGATCGACTCCAAAGACCATGCTTGGATCTAACGTTATCGCGTTAGCCCCATGGTGAAGGAGAATATCTGACGGCTATCCGAGTCAGCGAATGCAACAGGGAATGCGAAGTCGAAAGCAAGGGGTGCTGGCCCCAACGCTGGAACGGCGATCCGTGCTCCAAAGCCTGGAGCGACGCGAAAGTTCTTGGCGTTTATTTCGATGTCCTTTTCGATAGTACCGTAGTCCACAAACGCTACCATCCGTAGCATGTCATCGGCTGTAACCGGCATCATGTATTCAAAGGTCCCAAGCATTTGAAAACGACCCCCAACCTGCACATCGCTTTCGACCGGGCCGGCTCCGCGAAACGCAAAACCACGCATGGTCGAAACACCACCCGCAAAGAAGTTCTCAAACAACGGTGTATCCTGACCTGTAAACCCTAGTCGCATCGAACTTGTGAAAGTATGCCGTCCGCCACCGTCAGCTCGTTGCCGAACCAAGAAGTAACGGCTTAAGTTGATTTGACCGCGCGGGAAGTCAAATTCACCAAACGTCTGGTCATAGATCATCTCGATCAAGTGCCCTTCGGTCGGCAAAAATGGACTATCCTTGGTACTATGCGCAAGGCGGACACGACCCGTATACAAATCGTTGCTGCCGGCGACTCGATCCAAAGCAGGCACGCCAGCGACGCGCAATCTCGAGATCTTGACATCTTCGCCACGCAGTTCGGTGGTCAAGGACAGATCCGGTGTCACTTCATAACCGACGGCGACCCGTGCTCCCAACCGTTGTTCCGTCCAATCGCGGTAGTTTCGGGTGAAGTAGAAACCGCCAACCGATAAGCTAAAAGGGGAGTACCCGAACAAGTTGGGTTCTGTCCAGCTAAAAGTGTATCGCTGTACTTGATTTCCCGGTACCAATTCGACGCGGAAGTTTTGTCCGGCCCCACGAAACGCTCCATTGAGCAAATCGCCTGGTCGTCTCGGCCAGTTGCGAATGTCGAAGTTGCGTTCTTCTATGACGAAGTTGCCGGCAACACCCAAATCGCTATTCACCGAACCGCCAGCCGAAAACCTACCTGTTTGTGCTTCTTGCACATAGACATCTACCGGTATATCGCGAATCTTCGGGTTGTATTCTCCGTACGGAGAACTATCCAAAAAATTGGAACCTCCCCCCAGTTTCCAGGGCTCCTCCAGTGGTGGTGCATTCTGGATCAAAGAGCTCGGCGGAGGCAGCGGTTGTCCGTTGTACGTCGGAGGCGTGATCGGCTGTTGATACGGTTGGTTGACATACGGTTGGTTGCTTGTGGGTGGAGCCA
>JBBRGW010000194.1:0-7574 GCA_038223525.1 Pirellulales bacterium | reverse complement strand
GTTCTTTGTCGCGTGGAGGTGTGATGCACGAAGGGCTAGAGCAGCTCAAATTGGGTCTCGCGCCGTTGCCCGCTGAAGCCGAAGACCTTGCGACGTCCCGCGATCTCCGATTGATCGAAGCGACGGGGGGGCGATTGCATTTAACGAGTATCAGCACCGCTGGCAGTGTGGAGTTGTGTCGACGAGCGAAAGCCCGCGGTATCCAATTCACATCGGGTATCTTCGTGGCCAACACGCATATGCCAGATACTTTAATGCGATCGTTCGATGCCAATTGCAAAGTGAATCCCCCGCTTCGATCACAGGATCATGTGGATGCATGTTTAGAGGGCTTGCGAGATGGCACCATCGACATTATCAGCAGCGGCCACCGCCCCTGCTCTCTTGAAAAGAAGATGCTTGAAATCGATGCCGCTCCGTTCGGGATGATCGCATTGGAAACGGCTTTGGCCCAGGTGGTCACCTACTTGATTCGACCCGGTGTCATGACATGGCTCGAAGCTTTCGAGAAAATGAGCTTGAATCCGGCCAAGCTTTTAGGGCAATCGGGTGGCTGCATTGAGATCAGCAGGCCGGCGGATTTCGTCATTATCGATCCAGAAAAACGATGGGTTGTGGATGCGACGGCGCTGCAAAGCAAATCGTACAATACGCCGCTGAACGGCTGCGAACTTTTTGGGTTGGTCGTCAGTACGTTTGTTGGGGGCCGACGACGCTGGAATGCAAAAGTTTAATCGCGAATTGCCACCATGCAAAAGTCACTCTCAGCGTAAATTGAGCACCAAGTTTAATCATGGAAGAGTCCGCCATACCACACTGTTTCCTAAACGTCTTTTGCCGAGGGGACTTGGAAGCCGGCGTTGTTTGGGTCCTTTAATAGGGCGTTGGCCTTTTCCGCCCAATCGCCAATGTGCTTTTCGGAATCAGGATCAAATGTTAATGTTGGTCCGACAATGTATTCCGCTTTGTCTACCGGGATCCCAACTCCCTTTTCCATGATTTCATGCAAAGTTTGGAAATGTTCCGACGCATCCTTATTATTGCCGAACTCTCCAGCCTTTGCATTGAACGGGACCTTGCTCCCGAGCCGGTAAGAGTTGTTCATCAAATGGCCTAGGACGCAGCCATAGTGAGCGTCCATAGCATTGCCGTTTGCCATACCTGGGTCTCGCGCGCGAACGGCGGCGATGAATGCCCCGAAATTTCCGCCTGGAGTTACTTTGCCTTTGGCAATCTCGAGAACCTGACCCTCGGTACTTCCTTTCGGGTAATACTTGTAGTCGATAATTTTGCCACCATCTTCGAAATAGTATTCGTTTTCGACCTGCTTCTTGTAGCCTTCGTAATTGACGTTTCGAACATTGAAGAATACGAATTGCCCATTCGGGTACTCCGCCATGGCGAACATCGTATTGGGGGTAACTCCTTGATCTTCCCATTTAAAACGACCGCCAATTGCCATCGTGCGAATGGGATGAGTCTGGTCTTTGTCGAGGGCCCATCGAGCGATATCCAATTGGTGTGTTCCCTGATTATTGAGGTCACCGTTTCCCGTTTGCCAGAACCAGTGCCAATTGTAGTGGACGAAATTCTCGTGGTACTGGTCGATGACCGCTGGGCCTTTCCATAGGTTCCAGTCCAACTTGGCGGGCGGCGCCGTGACTTCCTTGAATCCGATCGAGCCTCGTGGTTTGCAGCAGTAACCATAAGAGATCTTAAGTTTGCCGAAGTCGCCGGCGTGGATTGCTTCATGTAGTCCTGCGCGGCGTGAGTCGCTTCTGTTTTGTGTTCCATGCTGAACGACGACGTTGTATTTTTTCTGGGCTTCCCATGCAACTCTGCCTTCAACCACATCATGGCTCATGGGTTTTTCGACGTAGACGTGTTTCCCCGCTTGAGCACCCCAGATCGTCATGAGCGAATGCCAGTGATTGGGAGTCGCGACTGAGATCGCATCTAAGTTTTTGTCTTCCAACGCCTTTCGAACATCCGAGATACCTTGGGTTGCCGATTTGCCCTCGGTCATCTCCTTAACGGTCTTCAAACGTTTCGATAAAATCTCGTTATCCACGTCGACGAGGTAGGCGATCTCGACATTAGATTGACCTAGCCAGCCTTCGATGTGACTTTGACCGCGTCCGTTGGTCCCGACGACGCCGATTCGGACCCGATCGTTAGCTCCGAGGATGCGACCAGATGCTTTGGTTCCGGAAATCATAAAGGCAGCGCTTCCGAGGGTCGTACCCTTTACAAATCCACGTCGATTGAGTTTGGACATTTGGCAGTCTCCATAGAGAGAGGAATAGAAAAACGGGCGGTATTGAACAAACATATCGGGAGTTGAGCACACTTAGCGTATCAGGTTCACGCGGCCTTTTCCACGGGATACAAACGCGTTCGTCAATCGATCTGTTACAATCGTTCGATCTCGACGAATATCGTGGCGGACGTTGCTAACGGACGCTGTATTCGGCTCGCAATAGTCGCCTAGGATCCCTTGATGCAGCAAAACTTAATCGCAAACCCTAACGAAAGCCTTCGCTCGTACCGTTTGCCATTGCTGATTGCAGCCCTTCTGCTGGTTAGTGGTTGCTTTCATTTAGCGATTCTGGCTGTGCAAGGATCAGCTTGGAGTGGACCTCTTTCTTTACGCAAACCTGCCCTGTTTGGAATTTCTGGCGGGTTGACAACTGGGTCGATAGCTTGGCTGATGACTCAACTAAAGCCGAAGAGGGGAGATCTATTTTTCGTGAACACGTTTGCGATTGCGCTATTGATCGAAGTTGCATTGATCACGATGCAGTATTGGCGAGGCGTTGGATCGCACTTCAACAACTCAACAGGCCTCGATTCGGCAATCGAAATCTCTATGTTATTACTGATACTGTATGCAACTGGAGTGATCGTCTATTTGTCGTTCCGCACTTTTCGGCTCCGCGAAATGGATCGATCGATGGCTATTGCGATACAGGGTGGAATGTGGCTTTTGGCATTGTCTTGCCTGCTCGGGATAGGGACTTCGGTCTTGGGGCACGCGAGTTTGTCTGCGGGGCGTTCTTACGAAACGTGGGGCAGGGCGGGTGTGTTGAAATTCCCGCATGGCGTAGCGCTTCATGCGATTCAGTTGCTACCGATGGCTGCCTGGCTAGCTTTTCGTGTCGCGAAAAACAACTCCGTTCGAATCGTGCAATCGATTCTCGCGGCGCAGATTCTTTTTCTCGTCTACGCTGTTTGGCAAACCAGCCAGGGCCGCGATCGCTTTGATTGGGATACTATCGGTGGGATCAATTTGGCCTTGGTTTGCTTGTTTAGTATTTATCCAGGAATAGCTTTGGGGATGGGTTGCGCTCATCGCATGTTACGCTTGCGGAAGAGCAATTAGCTGCATGCGGTTCGCTCAAGCTCTGGGAGTCTTGAGTAAGGTGGACGCTAGCAAAGTCCGCCACGAATGTGCTGATCGATTTGTCCGACGACGGTTTGCCAGTCACCAACTTGAGGCTGGCGAAACAACTTACAACTCGGGTACCAAGGACTATCGACGCGATGCTGCAGCCAACGCCAATCCGGCGTGTAGCCCAACATGACACATGTCGGGCGACCAAGGGCTCCGGCCAAATGAGCCATCGAGGTATCACTGGTCACGACCAAATCTAAAAACTCAAGGATCGCTGCGGTATCCATGAACGCACCGCTAGTCTGGTCGATGTTTTCCGGCAAACAGTAAATGATTTTGCTACCTTGCCAGCTCTTTAGCTGTTCTGTTCCAAATCCGCGCTGCAAGCTAATCAGTTGGATTCCATCGATATCAGCCAGCGGCGTCAAGGCGCTCAAAGGCACCGACCGAAACATATCTGCTTGATGGTCCGGATTTCCTTGCCATACGATTCCGACACGCACCTTTGCGGGTGGCAGCTCCCGCCCGAGAACTCCGTTCCAATACTCGATCAAGTGTTCAGGGGTGTGGATGTACGGGACATTGTTCGGAATGTTGGATGCATCAATTTTCAACACATGAGCCACATCGAGTAGGGAACAATGGTAATCGAAATGCTGATCGATTTTCAAAGAATTCGGGATGAGGTAATCGATTCCGTTGCAGCCTTGAAGCAGCGCAAGGATAGGCGGTTGAATATGAGCTATGGTCTTCGCGCCACGGTCTTTGAGCTCTTTGGCAAAACGAATGAATTGAATCGTGTCCCCGAGCCCTTGCTCGCAATAAAGTAAAATAGTTTTTCCATCGAGAGGTTCACCTTTCCATTTTGGTTGTCGGTAAGCGTATTGGATTGCCTCAGCGCATTTACAGCGATAGTCGTACTCGTTCCAGCCAGCTTCGAAGTAAACTTGATAGAGATGAATGACCCCTAAGTTGCGATGAAGTTCCGCATCGTTTGGATTGAGCTTCATCGCTTGTTCGTAGTACTTGAATGCCAAGTCGACTCGGCCCGTCCACGCGTGAAGTGTGCCTCGATTGCGGTACGCGTTGAAATACTCCGGCGCGAGATCCAAGGCCCTTTGGAAAGCGTCGTCGGCTTCATGGACCCGTCCGAGATACCGAAGGGAATTCCCGAGATTATTGAGGGCAATTGGGAAGTTGGGATGCAGGGCCAGTGCACGCTTGTAGGCCTCGACCGACTGGGCGTACTTCTTTAGATCATGGAGTGCAATACCGAGGTAGCACCATGCATTGAAGTGGTTGGGCTCGCGTTGCAGAACGGATAAATATACTTGTTCTGCATGGGAAGCGTTTCCTTGTTGATGCACTTTCCAAGTTTGTGCAAGTAGTTCGTCCGTGTTTGGCATTGTTTAACCCGCGTGGCGGAATTCGCGCTCGTGTTACTGCTCAGCCCCGATACAGTATACCGCGTTCCTTGTTCGTACAATAAGGTCGTTGCCGGCGACCGCAGGCGAAGCGAGGCAACCGGACTCGAGCGTGTTGACTGCCAGTGACTTGCCATCGATTGAATAGACATGTCCTTTGCCTTTTTCGTCCAAGCAATAGATTTTGTTTTCTGCAAGCACCGGCGAACTGCTAAAGTCACCTCCGAGTCGTTCTTGCCAGGCCAATTCACCGGTCGATCGTTTCATCGCAGTTAGCACTCCGTTGTCTGCCAGCGTACAAATCAGATTGTCGCCGATTAGCAAAGGGGACGGCTTGTTGCCGATCGCTTTTGAAGCCTCCCATACCAAGTGCGATTTCGTAATGTCCCCTGATCCGCCACTCGCGATCGCAATCAGTTTCCCTTTGCTGAAGCCCGTATTGGTGTAGATGTGCTTGCCATCAAAAAGGGGTCTGGAGGCTGAGGAGAACTCCGCGTAATGCACTTGCCAAAGTTCGTTTCCATTCGTCGGGTCGTACGCAAGTATTGCCTTGGAGGTTGTGCTCAGCATTTGGATTTGCTTGGTGCTATCGGGCAAAGTAACTTCGATGATGTGAGGTGTTCCGAAGGCTTTTTTGACGTCACCATCTTGGGTGCCATATTCGACGTTGCGGTCTTTTAGCCAAATCGTTTCGCCCGTCTGTTTGTTCAAAGCGACAACAAACTGTTTGTCGTAACCGTCCATGTGATAGATGAGCAGATTGCGAAAAAGGATTGGGGAGGAACCGGATCCTCGATAGTGATTGCATTGCAAATCACGGCGTTGCCAAACGATTTCGCCGTTCTCACGTTTGAGGGCAGCCGTACCGTACGCCCCGAACGAAACATATATATGTTTTGCATCAATGACTGGTGTTGGGGAGGCATAAGAGTTAAACGCATGAAAATCCTTTTGTGTTTCTTTGTTTACAAACACTTCTTTGTTCCATCGGATCTCGCCAGATTTTCGATCGAGCGCAAGAGCCGACATGTTGAGTCCATTTTCAGATGCGGTCGTAACCCAAATCGTATCACCCCAAACTACGGGCGAGGACCAAGCTTTACCTGGAATCTCGGTTCTCCATCGGATGTTTTCGGTTTCGCTCCATTGAATCGGTAGGTTGGCAACTTGCGTCGCATGCCCGTCACCTGTTGGACCGCGAAACTGTGGCCAAAACGCTTCGCCAGCGTCTTGCACATCTTTGTTAGACCAAGCCCAACTGAACGCATATGGGTCCTGAGCATGAGTTTTGGTTGGGAAAATCAGAGCTAGAGTAACGCAAAAAACTCGAAAAAACATTCGAAGGAAAGTACGTTGAAACATTGAGAGGGTCCTTGAAGGATCGATAGGGATCGCGTGGCAGCAAGGGCTCGCGAAGCCCTCATGGGTATTCAGTATATTCCAAAACAGAGCTTAGTTTCACCCCTCTGAGGCTGAGACGCTCGTTTCGAAGGACCACGTGACAAACTCGTTACGGCGCACAAGGTACCGCATGGTTCGTTGCAAAAAATTACGAGTCTGATCTAATCCTTTGCTTTAGCATTATAGTCGCCCTTACAACATTCATTTTTCGCGACCCGGAGAACCTTAGAATGCGTTGCAGTCGATCCGAGTATAACCGAATTGGTTTTTTTTCCGTTCGAGCGGCGTTGGCCATCATTGCCGGCCCGTTCCTTTTGCAGATTGCACCCATCACCCTAATTGCTCAGTCGCAAGATGGGGGCCAGGGACCTTCGATTTTGCGTCCAGGTGAGAACCTCAAAATCGAGGGAATTCCAGGCATCCCCGTTGCATTGGCCGACAAAGTTCGCAGGTACACCGAAGCTCGCGGAGCAAGTATGCTCAACTGGCACCCGACACAACGAAGCATGTTGATTTCGACCCGGTTTGCAAACTCGAACCAAGTTCATAGGGTTGCTGCCCCTGGTGGCGCGCGATACCAGCTCACGTTCTTTAATGAGCCTGTGGGGAATGCAGCTTACGAGCCAATTGACGGCAAATACTTTCTGTTCACGAAAGATGTGGGTGGAAACGAATTCGGTCAAATTTATCGGCAAGATGTCGCAACGGGTGAAGCGATCATGTTGACTGACGGCGGGCGAACTCAAAATGGTGGTTGGTCATGGAACAACAAAGAAAACTTGGTCTGCTACGGATCGACACGAAGGAATGGAGCGGATCGCGACCTATGGATCATGGATCCAACAGATCCCAAATCGGACAAACTGGCGGTTCAGCTCAGGGGCGGTGGATGGGCAGTACAAGACTGGTCACCGGACGATTCCAAACTGCTTGTTATGGAAATAATCTCGATCAACAAATCGAATCTCTATGAAGCCGATGTCGCAACGGGCTTGTTGACGCCCATTACCGACCCCAAGAAAGAAGTCTCGCATGGAGGTGCTCGTTACAGTAAGGACGGGAAGTCGATTTACTTTACGAGCGACGCAGAAGGAGAGTTTCAGCAACTAAGTGTTATGTCGCTCGAAGATAAAAAGATCATGGTTTTAGCGAAAGACATTCCCTGGGATGTTGAGAGCTTTGACCTCTCACACAATGGATCTCAGATCGCCTTTACAGTAAACGAACGAGGCATCTCAGCGCTATTCTTAATTGACACTAATTCGCTGAAGAAAAAGCAGGTAGTCAATTTACCAGTTGGCGTGGTTTCGCTGGGCAGTTGGCGCAAAGACGACACGGAGATTTCGGTCACGGTT
>JBBRGW010000193.1:0-7591 GCA_038223525.1 Pirellulales bacterium | reverse complement strand
AGTGATACGGTTTGCGTCGAAAGCTTTTCGAAGACCAGTTCGGTCGACGGAAGTGGATGACTGTATGTCTCTTTACGAAGTCTGTGCGAAACAGAATTTTCGTTTCGAACTTTGTGTCAGAGCAGCCCTATTGCGAGTATTGGTATCCCCTTACTTTCTGTATCGCGTTGAAATCGATCCAGCCAAAGCAGAACCCGGGTCCACGTACGCCATTAGCGAATACGACCTGGCCAGTCGACTATCTTATTTTCTTTGGAATAGCATGCCAGATAGCGACTTGATGGGCCTTGCTGCAAATGGAAAGCTAAGAATCGAGCTAAGTGCTCAGGTGCAACGTTTGGTTAAAGATCCCAAATCGGTTTCCTTTATTGAGAACTTTGCCGAGCAATGGTTGGTCTTACGCAAATTGGACATCGCGTCACCTGATCCCAAGTTGTTTCCTGAGTTTACGCCCGAACTGAAGCAGGCGATGGCCCGAGAGAGCCAGCTCTTTTTCCAAGCAATGATTCGCGAAGATCACAGTATCCTCGATTTGCTAAGTGCCGATTTTACTTATCTGAATGGCACTCTTGCCAAGCACTATGGCGTTCCGAATATTAATGGAAAGGAATTTGTTCGCGTTCCATCGCCACCCCATCGTGGCGGAGTCTTGACGCAAGCAAGCATTTTGACATTAACTTCGAATGCGACTCGAACATCGCCGGTGAAACGAGGCAAATTTGTATTGGAGCAGATCCTCAATTCTCCGCCGCCGCCTCCACCAGCCGACGTGCCCGCGCTTGAGGAAGACAAAATTCTCACCGGTAGTGTTCGCCAAGTGATGGAACAGCATAGAGAGAATACGATGTGTGCATCCTGCCACTCCAAAATGGATCCGCTGGGTTTTGCTTTCGAAAACTTTAACGCGATTGGCGGCTGGCGTGACAAGGATGGCGAATTTGCAGTGGACCCGTCTGGCGTGCTGCCTAGTGGACAATCGTTTAATGGCCCCGATGAGTTAAAGGTGATTATGCGAGAACAAAAAGAACAATTCGTTCGATGCGTCGTGGAGAAAATGCTCACCTATGCGATTGGCCGAGGATTGGAGTATTACGATCGGTGTACTGTCGACAACATTCTTGTGGCATTGGAAGCCAATGATTACAAATTCTCGGTGCTTTTAACAGAGATCGTCAAGAGCGATCCTTTCCAGATGCGAACGGCTGCAAACATGACTTTGACAGGAGAAACAAGATGAGACAACCACTTTCGAGGCGTACGATTTTGCGGGGTTTGGGGGCAAGCATGGCTTTGCCGGTTTTGGATATCATGCAACCGAGATCGATCGCGGGAATTGGGCCAGAATCACTTCCCAAACGAATGGCATGGGTTTACATCCCGCAGGGTGCTTACATGCCCAATTGGATGCCGACTACCGAAGGTGAGAACTATGAGTTGACGCCCAGTCTTCAACCTATGGCTGAGCACCGAAATGAAATGATCGTGTTCGGTGGGCTTACGTGCGACAAGGGACGAGCCAATGGCGACGGGGGTGGTGACCATGCTCGCGCCGGAGGTGCGTTCCTAACAGGTGCCCAGCCAAAAAAGACGGCGGGTGTCAATTTCCAAGCTGGGCAATCGGCAGACCAATTTGCTGCTTTGCGACTTGGAGACAAGACACGACTGCCTTCGCTTGAGATCGCTATCGAAGCCTATCGAGGGGCTGGCGATTGCGATAGCGGTTACTCATGTGTTTACGAGCATACTCTTGCGTGGCGAAATACGACGTCTCCACTACCGACCGAAGCGAATCCAAAGGGCGTTTTCGATCGTCTTATTTCCGATCAAGCCAAAGATGCTGTGACGCAATCTCGCCGCGAGCTTCGCGCCAGCGTCTTGGATTTAGTGCTGGCAGATGCCAAGGACCTTCAACGATCACTCGGTGGTAATGACAAGCAGAAAATGGAACAGTATTTGACCGGCGTACGCGAAGTGGAGCAGCGAATCGTCCGCGCGGACAAGCTTTCACCAGTCATACTCCCAGACGATGTGTCTCGCCCAAGCGGTGTCCCGGCCGACTTAACCGAACATATTCGATTGATGTGCGACCTGATGGTCCTGGCCTTTCAAACCGATGTCACACGAATCTGCACTTTCATGTTTGCCAGAGAGGGTAGCGAGCAAAAGTACCGCATGGCCGGAGTAAACGAAGGGCACCACTCCATCTCACACCATCAAAACAAACAGGAGAACATCGATAAGCTCAATGCGATTAGCGTGTACCATATGCAACAGTTCGCATATCTGATAAGCAAAATGAAAAGCGTTCAGGAAGGCGATGGAACACTATTGGACAACTGCATGATCGCTTATGGCAGTGCGATTTCTGACCCGAATCGACACAACCATCATGACTTGCCAATCATCATGGCTGGGAAAGGTGGCGGCACCATCCAGTCCGGCAGGTACATCCGTTACCCTGAGGAAACTCCGCTCAACAATCTATGGCTCGCGATGCTCGATCGCTTCGGTTCGCCATCGCAAAAACTGGGCGATAGTACAGGCGTGCTCCGTGGACTTTCCTAAGGTGGAACAGATTTAGCTAGAGTTGGTTTTTTGCAAACGAACGCAATCTAAATTCCGGCAGTCCTTTCCGCTTTTCGCGTACACCGATTTTAGGATCGGATATATTCGACTTGAACTGTATCCCCCTTGAACATCTACTTCGTTCCCCAAAGGATTCCAAATGACAATTTACCGCTGGCATGTAGTACTCGTGGCTTTTTTGGCTGTCTGTGTTGGTGTATCAGGTTCCCAAGCACAGGAACCAAAGAAAGGTGGTGGACGCGGTCAGGCTGCTCCTGGAAAAGAGGCACCACATCCGCCCAAAGTCGGTGACATGGCACCCGATATCGAACTGAAGAATGAAAAAGGCGATCTTGTTTCCGGCAAGGACCGAAAGGTCGCTTACCTAATGACGAGTACTTCGCACGGCGGTCGAGCCCCAGTAGCGGTGGTCCTTGACGAGTTAGCGAAACTCAAATAGTCGCATGCACTAGCGTTGTGCGATTTAGAATCATTCTCGCGACAATCTACGAAGTTCTTCATTTTAGATCCCTCCACTCCTTCGTTATTATTCAATCAAAAAACATGCGTACCTTCTCACTCCGATACTGCCTTTGGATTGTCGCCGCTGCAATCGCAGGCAGCTCGCTTACTCAAGCCCAAACGACCAAGCTTGGACTGTTTGACAATCATGCGGATATTGGCATTTGCAGTATCCCGGGTAGGACATCGTTCGATGAAGTCAGCTCGCGATACACAATCACTGGCAGCGGAGCGAACATGTGGGGAGAACGCGATGCTCTGCAATTTGCATGGACGATTGCAAAAGGCGATCTTTCGTTGGCAGCCAGTGTCGAGTGGGTTGGCAAAGGCACTGACCCGCACCGCAAAGCATGCTTGATCATTCGTGGCTCGCTTGAACCCGATGCGCCTTACGCAGATGTTGCAGTCCACGGTGATGGATTGACATCGATCCAATATCGCGAACAAAAAGGCGGAGTGACGAAAGAGATTCAAGCGTCGATCAAGTCGCCGCGTCGTGTTCGCATTGAACGCAGCGGTGACTATGTGACCATGTCATGGGCACAAGCCGACGAAGAGCTTCATTACTCCGGCGGGATGTTCCGGATCAGTTTGGGCGAGGAGTGCTTTGTAGGGCTCGGTGTTTGTTCGCACAACGACACGGTTAGCGAGACCGCTGTTTTTTCAGACATAGTAGTCCAGCAGCAACTTCCAAAATCAACCTTGCCTGACACCCAACTAACGAGCACCCTAGAGCGAATGCCAATTCGATCGACAGACCGCAAAGTGGTCCATCACCAAGTAGGCCATTTCGAAGCACCCAACTGGACGCCTGACGGCAAAAGCTTCATCTTCAACCAGCGTGGCAAACTCTATCGGTTGCCAGTCGCGGGTGGTGAGCCGGAACTGATACCGACTGGATTTGCCTCGCGCATCAACAACGACCATGGTATTTCAGCCGACGGTAAGACATTGGCGATCAGTGACCAAACGAAAACGGGCAAGTCCATGATTTACACTTTACCGATCCAAGGAGGTGAACCGGCCGAGGTAACTCCGCTGGCTCCGTCGTATTGGCATGGTTGGTCGCCAGATGGCAAGACGCTCGTTTATTGTGCCGATCGCAACAAGAACTACGACGTTTATTCGATACCGGTGGGGGGTGGCGAAGAAGTCCGGCTCACAACGACGGCTGGGTTGGATGATGGACCAGAGTATTCGCCAGATGGCAAGTATATCTATTTCAACTCCGTTCGCAGTGGAGCCATGAAAATCTGGCGAATGAATGCGGATGGCTCGGAACCGACGCAACTGACGAGCGATCCGTATCAAGACTGGTTTGCGCATCCGTCGCCTGACGGCCGTTGGTTAGTATTCGTATCGTACGAAAGTTCGGTTGCGTCAAGCGATCACCCAGCGAATAAGGATGTCATGATTCGAATCTTGCCAACAAGCGGTGGGGAACCGCGGATCTTAGCAAAACTATTCGGCGGCCAGGGAACGATGAACGTCCCATCCTGGTCCCCCGATAGCAGCGAGATCGCATTTGTCAGTTACCGGCTCATGAAGGCACCGTGATATTTGAAACGCCGAAGCGCAAATTGCCAGTGATTGCTCAACATCTGATAGGTAAGTATCCGAATCCATGACTCCTGCCACCTTTGTTTGCTGACCGGGTAGCTGGTAGCAAGGCAGCGAGTTCGAACGTTGCTCTCTCGGATGGTAACACGAATGCTCAAGAGATCGCAGACCCGTCGCTGGTTAGCAACAGCGTGCAGCCTGCAATCTCATCGATCGCGGCAATGACGGCACCCGTCATATCTAAAGCGATCGACGCTGCGACTAGCCAACTGTCAAATGACTACACACGCAACGGTGTACGTAGTTTTATAGACAATAGCGCAACCGTCAGAGGGCCAAGAGTAATTGCACGATTGTTGACCAGCAGCGTATCCGAGCTCATTCAACTAACGAAAATCGAGAGACAAGGTTCAACACTGTCCAAGCGATTGTCGATTGCGACAGACGAAATCTTCTCACTGTGAAACAGCGAACAAGAGCCGACGGCGCTAGCCGCGGGTTCAATTGGGGGCCCAACGCGCTGGACCAAACCAAGCAACATTTGCCCGCGGCTCAAAACGAATCGATTGCCTATTGGACCGGCTCGAGGATCCCTGATCATGCACAACGACTGGCTGCGACGGTGGTTTGATTTGGGTGGACGTGACTAGCGTACGTTTGTACCCGCAGCTGGTGCTATGCACTCGGCTGTCACACTCGGCTGTCACTTTTTCCTCTATAAATATCGTTTAATCGACATCAACCAACTAATTCGTCGACCAGGAAGGTGAGGTTCTTGCCGAACTTGCGACGCCATGGTTTCGACAGACTCGGATCATTTTGACGCAGCGGCCTCCAACTCGATTGCTCGAAGGACTCGCAGCGGAAAATCAGTTTGGATGACATCGATTTTCCAAGCGATGGCTTGCCGATAGTCCTCCAAATTTTCGTGCGTACCGATTGCATCCGAAAACACGCGGGCTCCCGCTGCATGACATTGCTCAATCATGCTGGCGGACAGCGATGTCCAGGCAGCATCGATTCCGTAGGGTTTGGCAGAAAGCGTTTTTTCCAAATCGTTCAGATTTTTCATAGGTGGCAGCGTTCGCACACCGGGACTAAGTTCCCTCAACCGGCGGCAATAGTCCGGTGATTGATATACAGCATGCCGCTCCATGAGATCGTGATCCTTAATGGCTTGAAGCAGCGTTTCGGGTGAAATGTCCTTGGCGTCCAGATATGCGTGGGCTGTGCCCCCGAAAGACGCCAATCCTTCCGAAAGGCCTGGAACGCGTTGATCGCGAAATGGCTTGCCAAACCAGGTGCCGATATCCACCTTCGCAAGAGCTTGGGCGGTAAGGTTATTGACTACTCCAGATCCAGACGAAGTGCGATCCACCGTTCGATCGTGCATCAAAACGCACTTTGAGTCGCTCGTCGTACGAACATCAATTTCGATATAATCGGCTTTCAATGATACGGCCCGTTGGATCGCCGCTAGTGAATTCTCTGGCGCATAGCGGCTTGCACCGCGATGAAACGCCATTTGGACTGGAAATTTGCCGAGTCGGAAACGCGCGTCTTCGAATCGAATGCCGGGTGCATCATCGGTTTGGAGCCAATCCACTCCTGCAGCGAACATCGCGAGCCATATTCTTGGCTGATCCCAATCGGAACCAAGCACTTTAGCCTGAACCTTGATGCCGCGCGCATGAAACTCCTTGCAGAGTTCGCTTGTTAAATGATCCGCATCGATCTCTACCGCAGCAGGCTCAACGTTATTGACAAATTCGTCGAATGACATTTGCTGTGGTCGAAACTTCGTCATCCTGGCGATTTTGTTACCTCCGAATTTGCGAACCTCTTCCAGAAGCTTAGGATCACCATACACAACAGCTTGGTCTTGCATATTGGCGGAGATTACTGCCTGCACCAAGATTTCAGCATCGACCTGTTTGCAATCCAAATAGAGATTAACTTTGCCTTTTGCCAGCTCCAGAAGTTCAGGCAGAGTTTGTATCTGAAGTCCGTGAAAGCGAGTGGCAAACCATTCACCGAAATCGAGCTGTTTTAGCTCGTCGAGGGTCAAGGCATCAACGCGTCCAGTTCCGTTGCTTGTCCGATCGACCGTTGCATCATGAATGATAACATGCTGCCGGTCTTTCGTCAGCCGAACATCCACCTCCACCCACTCGATGAAGTCGCCGGCGCAGGCAGCTATTGCTTTGATGCTGTTTTCCGGAGCAAGTTGGTGCATGCCGCGATGGACCATGACTTGGTGAGCCCGTGGAGGTCGAACAGGCTCAAAGAATTCGAAATACGTTTGCGAATGGCAGAGTCGCGGAAACGAAATAACTACGAAGAAAACGATTTGGAAAAAGCGAGCCATGTTGAGTCAATCGGAAAGGAATGTCAAAATTCGACAAAGCGTAGTTATAACGAAAACGAAGTTCGCCCAACAGTTCGCGTTTAGTTGTGCGTCGCAAACTCGGCTGAACGACGTTTGTCGCTTTCGGGCGGTTCGGATAATCGATGAGGAATCTCTGTTGGCTTGTTCGGCTTATGTGGATCTCAACCCTATTGGCAAACGCTATCGAGACGCAGGTGTGATTTGGATATTGGGAGGCGATCGACCGATCGAAAGCGATGTGCAAAAAGAAATCATCCGGGCTAAGAAAGGGAAGGGACATTGCATTTGTTTGGGTGGTTGGTACTAGCTCGGCAGGGTGGGCGACCATCGAAAGTGCTTCAAGAAGCTTTCGCAGCGTTCCTTAACGACATGAAAACGCCGGAAATCAACGAATTTGCGAAGCAAAAAGACCCGGCTGTTTTGAGCGAGTTGCCGTTTTGAAGTGATTGCAAACTTAGGGCTACATGCGGCTGCGATGGAATTTGCGACGCGTTTTCAGGCTGCGAGCCTGGGCGATGCTCGTCGGTTTACCGGCCACGTTCTTGAAGCTTCGTC
>JBBRGW010000192.1:0-7609 GCA_038223525.1 Pirellulales bacterium | reverse complement strand
GGGTTTTGTTCAAACCTACCCCGCAAGCGGTGAACACCTAGTGAACTTCAATGGTTCGCAATTGCTTCGCGGTTTGGACTTCGGAAACAGTGAGTCCTCTGACTGGGGCGACGCTCCAGCTCCCTATCCAACCACACGTGCACAAAACGGTGCCGCACACGGAACAACCCCCGGGCTCGTTCTAGGTAGCCTCTTTGATTCGGAGCCAGATGGGCAGCCATCCGCCAATGCAGACGGCGATAATCTCAATCGCACCAATGACGAAGATGGAGTCACCCAACTGACTCCAATCGTTCGCGGCGATGGCTCCAATGTCATCCGCGTTAGCGTCACAAATACCGCGGGTACCCCAGCGTATCTCCAAGGTTGGATCGATTTCAATGGCAACGGCAGCTGGACCGATCCAGGCGAGCAGATCGCAACGAATGTCGTCTTTGCCGCCAGCGGAGCGACCAACGTTTCTTTCACCACCCCAACCAATGCCGTTGGTAGAACCTACGCTCGCTTCAGATTGTCGCAAGACCAGAACTTGACACCAGTGGGTCGTTCCAAAACGGGTGAAGTAGAAGATTATGTTTACAACATCGTCGACGGACCACGCGTTCTGCTTCAGCCAGACTCGTTCACCGTCGCTCGCAACAGCCGAGACAATGTGTTTGATGTCCTGGCTAACGATTTCAGTTTGCCCGGCGACCCATGGACGATTACGGGCGTTAGCACTGGCTCTCAAGGTGGTCGTGCAGTAATCGACACAGCTACACAAAAAATCAAATACACACCTCGTCTCAGCTTCACCGGTCGAGAGACGTTTACCTACACAACAACCAGCACGCTGACAAATCGTCGAGAGACTACCACGGTAACAGTAATTGTTGCTTTGCAGTTCATCGATCCTGTTGCGGTCGATGACTCGTTCGACGTCCCAACTAATTCCATCGGTTTCCCACTAAATGTTCTCGCCAATGACGTTGAAGGACGCGGCGGCTCACTCATTGTTCAAAGTGTTTCGACTCCGGACAACGGTGGTTCGGTCATCATCGGTTCTGGTGGGCAAAGCATTCGATATACCCCTGCACGCGGATTTGGTGGCACCGAGCAATTCAGTTACACCGCCGTAGATGCGTCTGGTAAGTCATCGACGGCCAACATCACGGTCCACACACTCCAAGGGGACCGATTGGACGACGAAGTGGAATTCAGCTTCGGATTCCTAAACGCGGCAAACGAACCAATCACTGAAGTTCGACAAGGCGACTCCTTCAAAGTTGTCGTTTATGTTGACGATCTGCGTCCTGAAAAGGCTGCTCTGGAAACACCACCACGAAACATCACCGACCCAGGTGTTTATTCCGCTTACTTAGACCTGTTGTATAGCTCGGGGCTGGTTACTCCAAATGCCCCAACTAGCGGCACTCAGGATTTCTCAGCCACATTCGTTGCACCCTACCAAACCGGTCGTGGTGGTTCCGCTGCGACGCCAGGCATCATCGATGAACTCGGTGCATTCATTGGACAAGTGTCGTCATTCAATCAGCCAAACAGACTGCCTGTAGTCGTTCTCGATTTCACAGCTGCCTCCGCAGGCATTGCTGAATTCATCGGCGACCCGGCTGATAGAATTCCTGGCTCAGAAGTCACCTTCTACAACGCTCCGTCCTCGGCACGCGTTCCAAATCAACAGATCCGATTTGGTAGAGCAACGATTGAGATCGTTCCCAACGGAGTGAACTTCCCGTTCGCCGTTGACGATACTCGGTTCAATGTTCCACAGGGCAATCCATTCAATGTGGATGTGCTCACCAACGATACCGTTGGAACACAACCACCAATCCGGATCTTCTCCGTGACGCAGCCCGCGAACGGTCAAACACAGATCAATGACAATGGGACGCCCAATAACTTTACTGACGATACGGTAACTTACTTCCCTGCCACAAACTTCGTTGGACTCGACCAGTTCACTTACTCGATCACTGATGAACGCGGCTTTGCATCGACCGCAACCGTGACCCTGCATGTTGGAACTTCCACTGCCGACGACGTGATCAGACTTCGATTAAGTGCGACCGACTTGGCCGGCGCACCCATTGATCAGATCGTAGTAGGACAGCAGTTCCAATTGCGTGGATATGTCGAGGACTTGAGAAGCATTCCAGCAAATGCCGGTGTCTTCGCTGCGTTCCAAGACATCCTCTACAACAAGAATTTGGTGTCGGTCAATACAAGCACGGTTGCTCCAGGCTTCCAAGTGGTATACGACGCCGCATATAGCAACGGCACCTCGGGCGATATTCGTATCCCCGGCTTGATCAACGAAATTGGCTCGGTGCAAACCGCCAGCGGTCCGACAGGACTTGGCGAGAAACTGCAGTTCACGATCACCATGACCGCACGCACCGTCGGCACCGCCAATTTCCTCGGCGATCCAGCAGATATCAAGCCGTTCCACGATAGCTTTGTTTTCAACCCAACGACGCCACTCACACCAAGCCAGATTCGATACGTCTCCGACTCCCTTGTAATTGTTTCCACGACCGGTGGTAGTGGTTCGAGCGGTGGAGAAGGCAACACGAACATGACAAATGTTTATGACGTCAACAACGATGGTTTCGTCTCGCCAATTGACGTTTTGATTTTGGTCAACTCCCTGAACACCGGTAGCAGCGGCCTACTCCCAGTCGAGGGAATTCCTGCAAACGGCGAAGGTGGCATCGGACGGTACTTCCTTGACGTCAACGGCGACAGCTATTTATCACCGTTGGATGCCTTGATGGTGATCAACGAATTGAACGCTCGGTCAAGCAGCGGTAGCGGCGAAGGCGAGGGTAAAGCAACCCCGCTTGTATCGCTCCCAACATCCACCTTCAAGTCTCAACTAGTAGAAGTTCCATTCTTGAAGAACCGTTCCAACGTAGCCGCTCCTTTCGTCTACGGACCAATGCCTTCGTCCGAAGAACTTGAAAAAGTGTTTAGCTTGGACGAGTACTTGGCCCAACATAGCGTTGCTGACGATCTCGACTACTTAGACGGACTCGCTTCCGATGTACTTGGTAGCCAGTTTAGCTAAGATCGCTCCCCCTGTCCGTCCGATCGATAAAAAATCAAGAATCCGTTCTCGTCGTCCAAGACGGGAACGGATTTTTTCGTTAGGTATCCGCTGGACCGCTTCCACAATCGATTGAAACGGCTGAGCGATTTCGTAAGCGAGATAGAACCCTCAACCCCCGGATCGACAGTGGAGTACCTTAACATTCCAATCCACGTGCCCCGTACGGGCCACGACGGCAATGTACTTGCCCACAATGGGCCAACGCTGGGCTGTTAAAAAACTGGTACTTTGGCAATTTTGGTTTGCGCAGGTTTTGTGCCTGTCACAGGCTAATATTAGCAAACGCTTTCAGGGAGATTACCGAACGGCTCCATCCGGCCCCGTGCCGGTGGACCGAAGACTGGACGGCTACAACTGTGTGCCACCTTACCCCCACGCAGTAGCATTTGCCCGCCTCCGGCGGGCAAATGCTACTGCGTGGAGAGGCTAGTCTTGTGTAGGCATGTAGCTTAGAATCGTTCGGGCAATTATTGTCCCGTTTCGTAGTGGACAAGGCTACGAGTCCTGAAGTGTGGGACTCGTAGCCTCGTCCACTACGACAGTAATTTATCGAACGATCCTTAGCTTAGCAGTCATGCTTCCACGGGCACGGGGCCGGATGGAGAGCGAGCCACTTATAAAGCAAAGATAGAGCCACCCACTTACGAGCGATGCTTTGATTGCAGACAAGCCAAAGCATGATCATGGTAAGAAGCCTGCCGGCGGGCACGGTGGCGACTACGATACGTACTAAGCCATTTGGCAGTATAGAAACGAAAAAACCTCGGTCGTTGACCGATGTTTTTTTATGTGCATTGAATTGGTAGTGCGGCTTGCTTTAGATTCCACTGCGACCCCCTCTGCGTCCTGTTCGGTTAGTCAGCCAGCTTCACTCCGAATGGAGTTGAAAGGTAGCAAATAATTGGCCGAGAGACTAAAATTGATCGCTTGATGTAATTTCTGCCCAAAAAAAGGCCAACCATGATCGAACGTGATGTCGTACTTGAGCGATTGAACTGGTGCAATGAGAACCACTGGCTCCAGGACTGTGAACTCCAGAGACTATGCAGCATCCTCGATCCCGCATTCGCGTTTGCAGAATCGTTGCAGTTGGCTGATTCGATTCACGCGCATATCAAAGTGCGCGATGCAGATGCTTTGGACGAAGACAAATTCTTCGCACAGGGGGCCACGATCCACTACCGAAAGGAAGGCTTTGTGAAGTATCTGTTTCCAGGCGGTATCAACTTGATATTTTCCTCCATTCCGATTTCTCAAGATGAATTGCGAGATGCATCGCATGCCCCCGAAAAGATGTTTTTGGATCATATCGGAATCGATCTTCGAAACGTGAATGCAGACTCCACCAAATTGTTCGATGCCTTACCCAACGAAGCGAACCGGCGTGGCTGGGGGCATGTCTCACAAGGCGACACGAATCGCCCAGTGTATTGTTGTCATATCGAAGTAGGTCGCAAACACTGGATCTATCCAGAAGACACGTACACTAAGAGCAACGCTCGAGCCATGCCGCTCGAATTCGCGCTAGGCGAACTAAAATTGAACGATGCCTCGAGCGGATGCGATTTGCGCCCCTCCGATCCGCGATATTTTGCTGCCCCAACATGCGGAGGTGCTCACACGTGAGAACCCGGTTCGCATCGACTGTTCACATGATGAGTGGAAGTCTCGGGCTACTCGTGTCTTTCAACTGTTGCGTCGATGCACAACAGCCACCGGTGACCTCTCCGCTTGCATTCGCAAATGCTGAAATCGAGCAGCGCCTAGAAAAGACTGTCTCCGCCCTGGTTCTGAATGAGCCATCGACGAACCGTTCGTCAACAACCGATTTTGCAACGTGGTCAACTCTGCTCAGCCGTTACATGACCGATTCTGGCAAACTGCGATATGCTGATTGGAACAACTCTTCTGCGGATCGCATGCAAATGCGATCACTTGTGGATGCGGTCGCACAGCAAAACGTAATTGCCTTGATTACGACGGAACAGCGCCTCGCGTTTTGGATCAATGTTTACAACATCGCTTCGGTGGAGTTGGCACTTCGAGAAAAGGCGGAGCCCAGCTCGATCCCAAAGGAACGCTGGAAACAAGTTTTTGTTTGGATAGGCGACGATCGCTTGTCGCTGGACGATATCGAACATCAGCGATTGCGACCGCTCCAAGATTCTCGAATCCACTTTGCCATCAATTGTGGAGCGACGAGTTGTCCGTTACTCCGACGAGAGGCGTGGAAGGAGAGCAGCGTTGAGGACCAGTTGGACCAAGCTGCAAAAATCTACATGCAGTCCGTACAAGGCGTGATATGGAATGCATCCACGAAGACGCTAATACTACCTAAGATTGTTCAGTGGTATCGTACTGATTTCGGCAACCAAGACTCAGCTATTGTCGAGAATGTCTTACCCTACTTGAGCAAGTCCGATCAGCGTACTTTGTCGAGTATTCCGCGAGACGAAGTCATCTTGAAGTATCGAGAGTTCGATTGGAGTTCGATCGATGCGGAGCGATTGCAATATTCTGACTCCTTTCCTGAGGAAGTTGATTATTGGTTGGAGCAAAGGCAATGGTACGATCTTGGGTTGAAGGAAGCCGATTCGTTGCGATTGCGAATGTTGGAAATTCAACAAGTTCCAGTAGTCGATTCACCCGCAACGATTGCAAATCTGACCCCTGCAGATCGGACCATTGCAGATCGGACCATTGCAGATCGGATTGCAGAAACAGTTACTGAGTTTCAAATGCAAATGGGAACTCGCTCGAACCTCAGAGATCCCGTTGGCGACTTTCGTATCACCGGAGATAGGTTGAAGTCACAATTGAGTGGCAATATGGAGTTAGGGAGACCGAGTGCGGTTTTCGATGGCTTCGATGGTCGTTGGTTTGGTCTGTGGGAGAAAGAAGCTGTAAACCACGATTGGCGCCCAAGCCGAACCTACGACAATGCAAAGACCGAAGGAGTTGATCTCATTGTGCTGGCCGATCAGTATGCTTGGATTCACAATGGTTTTGGTTGGAATTTCCTCGTGCGATCAAGCTCCGGTAATCCCTACGTGCTCGGACAAGTGTACTACTTGAATAGAAAAGACTTGAAGAAGATTGATTCGAGAAAGCCACACGTTGGTTTCGCAGATGTTTCGTCCGATCCATCGGCGCCGATAACACGCTTGGTTTGGATAACCGAGCGTGAGATTTTTTTAGAGCAGATTTTCCCCCAGGCCGACCCGTCAGAAACGTACTACGTGATCACCGCTATCTTCCATAGTTTATTTGAAAGCAAGCCAACAGTTTCAAATCAAGCGATTCAAGCCAAATACACACGAAACAGCAACAATCGACCGGCATTCCACCGATTTGAGTGGTCACCACCGAACGTCAAAACGCTCCGCTGACGATTGTCGAGCGTTCAAATCAAATAGCTGACACTTGCTTGTTCAAAATCACCCATACTCTACGGGAAGATGAATTGTACTTTGAGGAAACGCACCTCCAATCAAAGTTGATGGAACTATGATTGTTGACGGTAATCATAGATACATCGCCGGTCGCATCACCGGCGTTGAGCCACCTATTCAGCACTGGGCAGTCAAGCGATCCCGTCATCGGTTTGGAGCTTAGTTGCACGACGCTCCGCGTCGTGATTCCGACGACGCGGAGCGTCGTACAACTAATCGAGTTGCCCAATCAAGCCTGCTGGCCATCAACAATCGGTGTTCGAGTTCAAAACTCTGGCCCTTTTTGCTCCGCAAAGGTAACGTGAAAATAATCGCTCGGCAGTGGCGAAGCGGGGCCACCCTGCTATTGCTTCATCGCGGTTAGGAATACAATCTGGACACACACATAAATGGATGGCCCCATGAAACCGCCACCGCGTTTAGGTGTACGACTGAAAATTAGCCAGAACCGAATAGACACTTTCCATTTGCTAACTTGTCGGACGCTGGACAATTCAACGGTCTCTTGAAAAATCGCTCTCATTGCGAAGTTGACTTGCTTTCCAATCTTCCACAATTTGATTCAACAGCGCCTGTTCCTTTAGCCTCGCGTGCGGCGTACATGCATCCTGGTAACCGGCCGAGTCTGGCAAACAAGACATCAGGTCATCGGCCCATTCACGTCTCTGTTGTTCGCTGATACGACGGTCGCGCTTTGCGTGTTCTGAATCAAAATCCACGGTCGGTTCAAAATGATTATCGCTCATTCTTTAGAACTTCTCTTAAGTGGTGAATCCGCTCGAGCTTCTGATAGATTGCTGGCAGTGCCAATTGGCATTCCAATAGGTCTTGGGCTGAAATCAAGCGAATCTGCAGGTCTACACCGATGTCGAGGGCGATCGATCGTTGCATTGCATCATGGTAACTGGGTATCCCTGGCAAAGAAAGGAAAACATCAACGGGACCGAACTTTGTCAAAAGGCAAAACACATTTTGACCCCAAAGCCATCCCCTTGATTTTTCCGCAACTGGCCCCCATTCATCGTCACGTCGGCCCCACTCCGCGAAG
>JBBRGW010000191.1:0-7611 GCA_038223525.1 Pirellulales bacterium | reverse complement strand
ATGGCCATCATCATTCTCCGATTCGTTTGTGAAGCTTGACCCAACCCTCGGTTAACTAAGGAACAGTCTAACCGATGTTGCTTTTGCTTGCTCAGTTCCCAATGCGTCTCGGAATCCCGCAGCGAGGCCATTCGAACTATCTCTCTCCTAAACAAGATGACGTACAATGACACAGCCGACAAAAGTCAAAGTAGTAGGCACATTCCATGTGCCGTCCACCGAGAAACCTGGCAAAAGCTTGACTCCGAACGGCACGGCGGAGCGTGCCTGCAACTTACAATACAGCTTATGAAAACACGATGTCGAAACGATTTGGTAGGCTGCCGCAGCAGGCTGCAAAGCAACTTGAGCAAATGGGGCGAAGCCACCGCAATCGTCGAGGAAAGCTGGGGCGACGAAACTGCCAAGAGCTTTCAGTCGCAATACCTTAGCGATGTCGAACCCGTCCTAAAACGCATGATGAGCTCCTTGCTAGACGCAGTGGATATGGTCCACAAGATGGAAAAACTAGTGGAAGATCCTGATAAGTTTGAATAGCCCCAAACGATCACTTTACGAAGAACGCCGGCGCTGGTCGTTCGAGCCACCACTCTTGAGCTTTGGTTTAGTCATCAAAAGTCGATGGCTATCGGGGCCTAAGAGGTCATCTAACCTGGAACGCAACTCAGGAGCAATCGCCACTTTTTGTTTGTCCGATTTGATATGCACGGTCTCTCCGGTCGCCAACTTCACCGCGACCAGCACATCGCGAGGCCCTGGATATCCCTTTAAGATTTCCCGAATCTTCTTGATGAATTCCGTTTTGTGCTTGGTCTCGTCAAACAGGATATGAATCCCTGTCGTGAACTTCGTATCGGCCTCTTCGATCGGCATCAATTCGTTGACAATAAAACTTACATCGTCTTCTTCGCCGCGTTTGTCGACCGTTCCACGCACCAAAACAACGGCGTCTGGTTGGATCAACTCACCGTATTTTTCAAAACCATCTGGCCAGCAAATGCTACGTACGTACCCGTCCATATCTTCCAAGTCAAAGTTGGCATACTTGGATGATTTGCCCGGTTTGGGATTTCGTGTCTGAGCAATTTTGATTGAGGAAATCATTCCACCCATCAATACTTCGTCGCGATTCTTGGCCGTCTTGACCGTTGCGGAGGTATGCGAGCAAAACGCTTTCAGAATCTTGTCGTACTCCGAGAGAGGGTGTGCGGATAGATAGAAGCCCAGCACCTCCTTTTCCATAACGAGCTTTTCTTTGTCCACATATTCAGGCACATCGGGCAACGTGATTACCACGTCCTCGACGACTTCCTCAAAATCATCGAACAAACTCATTTGGCCGCTCTTGCGGTCCTTGAGCTTGGACGCGCCGCCCTGCAATGCTTTTTCGACCACCGCCATCATTTGCGATCGTTTGGCTTGAAAGCAATCCATTGCGCCTGCCTTGATGAGCGTTTCGATCGCAGCTCGCCCGCACTGGGTCACGTCCACTCTTTCGCAAAAATTGAAGATGTCTTTGAACACACCGTTCTTGTCTCGCTCCTTAGCAATCGCCTCGGCCGCCGAACTACCGCAGCCTTTGATGGCCGATAGACCAAAGAAAATTTTGTTCTCCCGCACACTAAACTCCGATCGACAAGAGTTCACGTTGGGGTACTCGACCTCTATATTCATTCGTTGGCAGTCTTCCAAATGCTCGACCAATGCGTCTTTGCGTTTGAAGTTGCGTCCTGGAATGTCTCCGGTTAGCAAGGCAGCCATAAACTCGACCTTGAAGTGCGCTTTCAGGTAAGCGGTCTGGTACGCGATAAGTGCGTATGCGGTCGAGTGGCTCTTATTAAAGCCGTAGCCAGCAAACTTGAGGATCATATTCCAAAAGTCTTCGGCTTCTTTTTTGGTCAGTCCTTTTTCTTGACATCCACCGAAAAACTTTTCGGCGTTGGCAGCGATCAGCGATTCCTTTTTCTTGCTGATCGCCTTGATGCACGTATAAGCTTTGGCTAACTCAATTCCGCCGAGGCGATTGAGAATACGCATGACCTGTTCTTGGTACACCATGACACCATTGGTCTCGGCCAGGATCTCTTCGAGAACCGGGTGGATGTACTCCGCGATCTTTTTCTTGTTCTTGACCGCGACGTACTCGTCGACCATTCCTCCCTCGAGCGGGCCCGGTCTGTACAAAGCGTTGGTTGCGATGATGTCGCTAAAGGCGTCGGGTTTCATGCGCTGTAGCAAGTCGCGGATGCCGCCGCTCTCCAGCTGAAAGACCCCTTTGGTTTCCCCTCGCTTTAGCAAATCAAAAGTTGCCACGTCATCCAATGGGAAATCGAGCGGATCGATACGTTGGCCGGTCGTTTGTTCGATGATATCCATTGACTTGGACAAGATCGTCAAATTGCGGAGGCCGAGGAAGTCCATCTTAAGCAGACCAGCAGCTTCGACGTCTCCCATAGACCACTGAGTGATGATGTCCTCTTTGCCCGAAACTCGCATGAGCGGGACGTATTCCGTCAGCGGTTTGTCCGCGATCACGACTGCGGCGGCGTGCGTTCCAATATTGCGAGCCATGCCCTCGAGCTTGCTCGCAAAATCGATCACTTCGCGAACGTCGGGATCGTTGTCATAGAGTTTCTTGAGGTCCTCGCTATCTTCCAGAGCGCTCTTGATCGTGACCTTGGGATCGTCCGGGACCAACTCGCTGATCTCGCTGACCCGATTGAGCGGCATACCTAGGGTTCGCCCAACGTCCTTGATGGCTCCGCGAGCTTTGAGTGTTCCGAAGGTTCCGATCTGCGCCACGTTTGCTTCGCCGTACTTTTCCTTGACGTAGCGAATGATCTCGCCGCGGCGTTCTTGGCAAAAGTCGATATCGATATCGGGCGCTTCAAGACGACTCTCGTCTAGAAAACGTTCAAACAGCAAGTCGTATTTGATTGGACAGACGTGTGAAAGATAGGTGGCATAGCAGACCAAAGCCCCCACGCCGCTCCCTCTGGCTGTCGCGGGCACGTTGATCTCGCGAGCGTGACGAACGAAGTCCCAAACAATGAGAAAGTAGTTGGAAAAGCCTAGTTTCGAAATGACCCCGAGTTCACGGTCCAAGCGATCGAGAACCACTTGCGCCAATTGACCGTCCTTGCACATCTCTGGGTTTTTGGCATAACGATCCAGTAGCCCCTCCATGCACAATTTGCGCAAGTATTCGTCCGGCGAGAGGTTCGGTTCGGGGATCGCATAAGATGGGAAATTGCGAGACCCTAAGTCGAGATTGATGTCGACCGAGTTAGCGATCTCCTGCGATCTTGCGACGGCGTCAGCATGACCTGGGAAGTGACCGTACATCTCTTCTTGGGAACGGAGATAGAACTCATTGCCCTCCATCTGCATGCGATTGCGGTCCGTGCGAAACTTGCCAGTGCTTATGCAGAGCAATACGTCTTGCACCTCGGAGTCCTCGCGATCCACATAGTGCGCATCGCTGGTTGCAACCAAAGGAATACCGACCCGATTGGCAACCTCGATCGCACCAGCCATCTGCTGGCGTTGGATCTCGAGCTTATTGTTCATGATCTCGATAAAGAAGCGATCGCCGAACACGCGGTCAAACCACTGCGTCACTTCAACCGCTTCTTGGATGGCCGAATCGGTGTCGTACCCTTTAAGAATCGCCCGTGAAAACTCGCTCGACACGCATCCGCTGAGACAGATAATCCCTTCGCTGTGCGCTTCGAGAATCTTTTTGTCGATCCGCGGCTTAAAATAAAAACCCTCCAAACTCGCCGCGGATGCAAGTCGAATCAGGTTTTTGAATCCGATTTTGTTCTTCGCCAAAAGCGTTAAGTGAAATGCTGCTTCCTTGGACGATGAAGCATCTTTTTCGAAGCGGCTGCCGGGTGCGACGTACGCTTCGTAGCCCAGGATCGGGTTGATGCCAAGCTCCTTGGCTTTTCGATAAAATTCGAGGGAGCCGTGCAGATTGCCGTGGTCTGTGATCGCAAGCGAAGTCATGCCGTGCGATTTCGCTCGCTTGAGTAGTTTGTCGATGGGGCTTGCGCCGTCGAGCAGACTGTAATGGCTATGGCAATGCAGGTGCGTAAAGGGACGTGGTGTCTCAGTAGTCATGTTAGCGGTTCGGCGCAAGCGGTCTGGTGCCGGCGTTGCCTAAAAGGAGCGAGGGGAGCAAAGTCTTTTGACTTTAAAGATCGGTGTATTCTACGCTTTCGAAGCCGGCTTCGATGATCGCCTTTGTGGTCGCCTCTTTGTCGAGCTCCCCTCGATACTTCACCGTGACAACGGGATTATCGATCGCATCGCTTTTCAATTGTGGGGCCAACTCAACGGACTCGATTTTGTTGTTTTTGGCAATGATGGATTCCACTTGCGGAAAGCAACCGGTCGGACACATCATTCCCACTACTTTGACAGAAACCGACTTCACTTCCGTCGACTCTTCAGGAGGAGCCGCTTCCGGGAATGCTCGAACAACCCGACGATTTGACTTCTTGGTGGCTTCGGGGGATTCCGTATTGCAACCGACAACGCTCAATAGCAAAACAAAAACGACTGAATAACGCATGGAATAGGCCCATTCAAAGCAAAGAAGGGAAGTGCTTGCCGGGGAAACCAGATCCGGATTCATTGGCTGTCCGCATTCTTATTCTAGCAATGCAAGCGATGAAAGTCAGGTCGGAACTGCTTTGGAATGTCGGTTCCTTTTATTGCTCTATGGAATGCATGGCCGAAAAACGTTAGGATATAGTCAGCGATAGGTCTAACCACCTGCAAAATAAAAATCAGGGGACGAAAATGCGAGATCGAACAAATACTCTTCGTTGGACTGTAACTCTTTCGGGTTGCATCGCGCTCTCGCTCTCTGGGCTGGCGGATCAGGTTGTCTATGCTCAGCAAGCAAATAGCGACGCTACTCCAGAGGTTACTAAGGAGGAGCCAGAATCCAAATCAACGCAGGCGGACAAAAAGGGAGACGATACGGCGTCTAAGCCCTTCACCCAACGTCCGGACCCTCGAAGACCGATTGCCGCAGCAAAGGCCGAACCCAAAACCGATAGGCAACTCGCACAAGATCGCAAGGCCCGCGATGCAGCTAAGAAAAACGGCGAACTCACCTTCGATGACCTAAAATTTGAAATGGAAAAGGATGCCGAATTCGAAGAGAAGTTGATCACGAAAGAGATCAAGGACCTCGACAAAAAAGTAGTCAAACTCCGCGGTTTTATTTTGCCGAACTCGGTTTTTCAACAGTCTGGAATCAAGCAATTTGTGTTGGTCAGAGACAACCAAGAATGTTGCTTCGGGCCTGGCGCGGCGATCTATGATTGCGTGATGATTGACATGGCGCCAGGCAAAACGACCAGCTTTGCAACTCGCGTGGTGACTGTGAAAGGGAAATTAGAAATCGATACCAAGAGCTACAAAGATCCAGAGGGCGGCTACTACGCCATCTACAAAATGACGGCCGAAGAGGTTAAATGACCCGCTCTCCATTGCTTGAAACCCACCTGCCTTTCCCGCGTCGTCAAGGAAAGGTCCGAGATGTTTATGATCTCGGAGACAAACTATTCATTGTTAGCACGGATCGCATCAGCGCTTTTGATTGGGTTATGCCCAACGGCATTCCCGACAAGGGGTCGCTGTTGACTCAGTTAAGTCTTTACTGGTTCGCGGAACTTGGTTTCGAGAACCACTTGCTCAGCGACAGTGTTCCCGATGAAGTGAAGCCATACGATCCGGATGGCAAATTGATAGGTCGCAGTATGGTGGTGCGAAAGGCCACCGTCATTCCATTCGAATGCGTGGTGCGCGGCTACCTGGAGGGAAGTGGTTGGAAAGACTATCAAGCGACCGGCCAAGTGTGTGGGATCGATTTGCCAAAGGGACTTCAGCAATGCGATTGTTTGCCGACGCCACTCTTTACACCGGCTACCAAAGCCGAATCTGGACACGATGAGAACGTTTCGTTTGATACCATGTCCCGTTCGATCGGTACTGAGCTGGCCAACGATCTTCGCAACAAGACTTTATCGGTATACAACCGCGGTGTCGAACTCGCCAAACAACGAGGCATCATCATTGCCGATACTAAGCTGGAATGGGGCTGGTTTGAAGGTCGCGTGATTTTGATCGATGAAGTGCTGACGCCAGACAGTTCTCGGTTTTGGCCGGCAGCCGATTGGAGCCCGGGGCGTTCTCAAAATTCCTACGACAAACAGTTTGTGCGAGAGTACTTGATGGGGACAAATTGGGACAGGAATAGCCCACCGCCAACGCTGCCTGAGTCGATCGTGCAACAAACGCGAAGTAGGTATGTCGACGCTTATGAGCGAATCACGGGCAAGAAGTGGAGCTGTGCATAAACGAGCCTAACGTCCGCTCTCCTACTTAACCGAACGAATAGCTTAACCGATCGAAGAGTGCTGGGGTCCATTGGCAATCAAGCTAGCACAGCGTGCCCGCTGCTACGCGGGTCAAGCACTTAGTTCACTGCAATCATCGCGGCTGCTTGATCGAGATCGGATTCGATGGCAATTGGAACTCGCTGGATGTTTGGCATCGATCGAAACCAGATTTCTTGGCGGCGTACGAATTGGCGAGTGTGGGCCTTGACCTGCTCGATCATCTCTTTTTCTCGGAGAGCACCATTCAGGAATGCCATTGGCTCTTTATAACCTACCGCTTGAGCGGCCGTCCGCCCGAGAGTGCCAAACTTAGCGACGAGCGCTTTGACTTCATCCAGCAATCCCAAGTGGAACATGCTATCGACGCGTTCGTTTACTCTAGCGTGCAACTGAGATCGATCCCAAGCCAGTGCATAGCACTTGCAACTAGATGGACCAGCGATACGTTCGAATTGAGTTTGCCAATGGCTAATCGGCTTGCCGGTAATCTTGGCTACTTCCAGCGCTCTAGTCATCCGTCGCACATCGCCGTCGAGGATTTTAAAAGCCGAGAGCGGGTCCACCTGTTCTAGTCGCTTGCGAAGCGATTCGATTCCATACTCCGCTACGTCCGCTTCCACGGCAGCACGAAAATCCCAATCTGCGGGCGGGCCCAGGAACATCCCACAAAAAAGGGTCTTGATGTAGAGTGGGGTTCCACCGACGAGTAGCACCTTCTTGCCGCGTGAGCGAATCTCGTCCGCTTTGGCGTGTGCATCGATGACGAATTGCGAAACGCTGTACTCGTTGTTGGGGTCGACCAAATCGATTAGGTGGTGCGGAATCCTTCCACGTTGATCAGGCGTTGGTTTCGCTGTACCGATATCCATTCCGCGATAAACTGCCATTGAGTCGACAGAAATGATCTCGGCATCGATTCGCTCAGCTAAATCCAATGCGACGTGGCTCTTGCCAGAGGCTGTCGGCCCTGTCAAAAACCATGCATCCTGGATGGGGGGCTTAATCCAATCGGCGTATGTTTGGTTTTGAAAGGACATGGAGATGTTCATAATGGTGTGAACTGCTTTGGGTCGTATTTCACTCTATGCAATACAACATGACCGCGGTCCATGATAGCATGATCACAGAAAAAGTCGCGATTTTTGCTGCCCGTTCTCAGGACGGAATCCAAGCTTAGGCAGCGCTAGATACC
>JBBRGW010000190.1:0-7737 GCA_038223525.1 Pirellulales bacterium | reverse complement strand
CCAAACTACGACTGGTATCTTTCACCCTGCCGCTCGCTTAAAAACGTTACTGTGATCAGGCCGTCAACACAATCTTGCCGGACAAGACGTTTTGCTTTTGAATGGTATTGGCCTCTTGCAAACGATGCGCTTCTGCCGTTTCGCTGAGCGGAAGGATGCGATCGATTTGCGATTGGAGGAGACTCGATGTCATCCAATGTTGAATATCCGAAGCGCATACCTGCTGGTCCTCTGCCGCAGCTTTGAACATTGCAAAGCCATGCAGTGAGCACCCCTTAACGTAGAAAGGGCCAACAGGAAACGGAGGTCGTGCGTCGCGTCCCGCCATCAGAATCATCCGTCCTCTTTCCGCCATGGCTGAAACGGCAAGATCGAAGTCGGGGTCTCGCAATGTTTCCCAGAATACGTTCACGCCATTCGGGGCTGCAGCCCGAATTTCTTCCGACAAATCGCTCTCGTTGTAATTGATCACGTGGTCTGCGCCCAACGCACGGCATTTCGCTAGCTTTGCTTCGCTGCCGGCAGTGGTGATTACCTTGGCACCGATCGCTTTGGCCATTTGGACAACCATCGAGCCCACTCCTCCGGTCCCGCCTCGCACAAAAATCGTCTCTTCAGGCCGCAGCTTTGCGTGTTGAAACAATCCCAGATGCGCAGTGATTCCGACCAAGGCGATCGCGGCCATTTCGGTATCCTCCACACAATCGGGCGAGGGGTGAAGCCACTTGGAATCGATGGCCGCAAATTCGGAAAACGTTCCTTGCCGGCCCATCAATCCTTGATTGCTTCCCCAAACCCGTTGGCCAACCGAGAAGAGTTTGACCTGGGAGCCGAGTGCAGCGATTTCGCCTGCAAAGTCACATCCGGGAATATAAGGTTCGGGGAGAGGCCAGTAGTTGGCACCGTTGCGAATGTAAGTGTCGATTGGATTGACCGAAACTGCTCGAACTCGCACGATTACCTGTTCGTCTCCGCACACCGGTTCGGGCAAATTGCCGAATTCAATGACATCGGGTGAGCCGGTCGTTCGAAAATAGGCCGCTTTCATTTGAAAAACCGTTCGCTTTTTCCAAGGGTCACAATTGCAGTTTGCACCAAAGGTGGTGGCATTGCGGTATACTACCAGAGGTTATGGTTCGTCCTTCTATTATCATCATGCAGTTATTCAATAGACAACGGCAATCCAGCGATCGATGCAGATCAAGTTTCGCTTATTCGATGATTCGATCGGATAGGTTCGGACTGGCGTTTCTTGGGGGGCTACTCGGCGTCGCTATCTTTCAAAGTGCATTGCTTGCTCAAAAGGCAGACGATGCGAAAGCGAATGCGACCGTTTCTTTGCTGAGTGGTTCACCAGCGATCGGTGCGATTGTTTCTGCCGATGCTGGTAAAGTCATCTTAGAGACCAAAGCTGGTCCATCCGAACTGAAATCCGTCGATATCGCCCGCATCACTTTCCCCAACAAGCTGGCGCCACAGCCCGGGCCTGTCGAACTCACCCTTTTGGATGGTTCAAAAGCCTTCGGCGACCGATTGATCGGCAAGGGGAGCAGCGGATGGCGGTTGAGGGTTTCGCCAGACAAAGCGATTCCCGAAGTAGAAGTCACCGTGATCGCGAAGACCTTGAAAGCGGCTCGACTCAAAGCCATCGGCCCGGAATTGATTAGCGCCTGGCAGATCGCAATTCAAGAAACAAAAAACACAGATGCAGTCATTGTCTTGCGGCCAGGAAATAACCTCGATCGCATTAATGGAGTGATCGTCCAAGTTCAAGAAGCAAGCGTGACGTTCGACCTCGATGGTCAACAGATCGATATACCAATCGAAAAACTGATCGGACTGGTTTGGTTTCAGCGCGACTTGGAACGGGTCAAACCGACGATCGAAGTCGTTGCGACCAACCAATCCGTTTGGATGGCGGAATCGTTTTCATTTGATGCGAAGTCGAATGCGTTGGAGCTTCGAACTCAACTCGGGCAAACGGTCTCGATTCCCAAAGCTGAGATCGCAAGCATCAACTACGCGACCGCCAATATTCGATGGCTTTCAGAATTGGAAACGCTCGAGTCCGTCGCGGAAATGCAGATCGAATTCAGAAGCCCTATTGCGGCTCTCGGCCACGCTTTCCTTCCTCGATTCGCGGTCAATGGCTCATCGCCGAGCCCTAGCGCGCAGCCTGGGGACAAAGACCTATGTTTCCCAAGCCCAGGTCACTATCTGTTCCGTGCCCCTCAAGGATTCTCATCGCTCCAGTGCCGAGTCGAACGCACTGGCAATGGTTCGCAACGCACCGACTTGCTCCTCGAAGTTTGGCAGGATGACCAAAAGGTTTCGGAGTATCCGCTCGCTTACAATGTTGATTATGTCGATCTCGATGTCTCCTTAAAACCGGAAAAGAAAACAAAGCTCGCAGTCGTATGCAACTCGAAGCTTTTAATAGGAACCGAAGTGACATGGAAACAACCGAGACTCAAAAGATGATGCGATTGCAACAAAGCCAGCTGTGCCGCCCGTTTGGTTGGTTCATCGTCGCATCAATCCTAACCTTGAACTTGCGAGAATCGCTGGACAGCACATGTTACGCGCAAGACGCAATCACAAAATCCGAAGGTGCCCCGGTACCTAACCAAGCAGTTTTGACAGCACAAAAGCAAAGAGTCGAATCGATGCGACGTGCATCGAGCGCGACCGTCGCTGTTTATGGCACAGACGGTCAAGGGGGCGGAAGCGGGGTCTGCATTTCGCCCGATGGGTATGTGCTGACCAATTTTCACGTATCCAGTCCATTCGGTCAACGAATGCGCTGTGGACTAAACGATGGCAAGATGGTGGATGCCGTCGTCACAGGGAGCGACCCAACCGGGGACCTTGCCGTGCTGAAGATGATTGGGCGCACCGATTTTCCGGTCGCAGCAATCGGTGACAGCGATGCAGTTCGAATTGGACAATGGTGCTTTGCCGCCGGCAATCCTTTTGTGCTTGCTACCAACCTACAGCCCACGGTGACTTATGGTTTGATCAGTGGCGTTCGACGTTACCAATATCCGAGCGGCACGATCCTAGAATACAGCGATTGCATTCAGACCGACGCCGCCATCAATCCAGGAAACTCCGGTGGTCCTCTCTTTAACATGCGGGGAGAGCTGATCGGTATCAATGGTCGCTGCTCGTTCGAAAAACGTGGGCGCGTGAATGTCGGTGTCGGATATGCCATCTCGATCAAGCAGGCCATGAACTTCTACTATCAATTGAGGTCCGGTCGCGTTGTCGACCATGCCACATTGGGGTTTACGGTAACAACCGAAAATAACGGGAAAGTGGCGGTCTCCAATATCCTCGAGAGCAGCGATGCCTATCGGCGAGGGATTCGCTACGGTGACGAAATCCTGCGACTGGGTGACCGCGACGTTGCAACCACGAACCAATTGAAAAACATCCTGGGCATTTTCCCGGATCAATGGCGTGTCCCTATTCGCTACCGAAATGAAACCGGAGTCGTTGAGACTTACATACGATTGCAAAACTTGCACTTGGCCAGCGAACTCGAGGAGATCATCAAGGGTGAAGCACCAGAAAAGCAACCGCCGCGCAAACCTCCAGGAGGCAAAGATCCACGCCCTGACGAGAATAAAAAGCCAGACGTTCCCAAACAAGTCAACCCCACAAAAAAAGACGCGGTCGATGAAATGATCGTGGAGAAGCGAGGTTACTCGAACTACTTCTTTAATCGATGGGAGCTGGATCGCATCCTGGCATCGCAAGACGCACATGGCAGCTGGAAAGGCCAACTCGATGCATGGAAGGTCACCGGCGAAGTTCCCGGTGAAAACCTGAATGTTGAGATGCTGTTATCCGACGAGAACTTAACCCTGCGGCTCGGCGACAAAACCGAAACCATGCATCCAACGCAAGGCTGGCCCAAATCGATTAAGCAGCGGTCCTCGATGGGTGCCGTAATGGGAATGCGAATGTGGCAACAGTGGAATCGCATCGGACCGCGACTCATGGGCGAAGCGGTTTATCTCGGACGAAACCCGGTCGTCGGCCGCGATGTTTTGCTCGACGTCACCCGCGTTACCGTGAGCGACTTCGATATCCTGGTCTACAGCTCACCGGACACTGGATTGATCGAAGTCATCGAAGTGTTTGCGGACAAGCAAACGGACCCCGTCGAACTGTTTTTTGAAAAGTACGATACGGTGGATGGACGTTCTAGCCCAAGCACCATTCGATTGGCTTACGGGCTAGAGACCCAATTCACCGTAAAGATCAAGCAGTTGCAAAAAGTCGAAGTTCAAACGGGAGCTGGCCTCTGATGCGAATTGCTGTTGCTTTGATCGTTGCCATTGCTTGGACTGTTGCTCATTGCTCAGTGCAATCCCATGCATCCGATTCAGACCGCGATCCCGTTGTCGCAATCAATAATGAAGCTCTGATTGTGACCAGTCAAGAAAAAGTGGTCAAACTCTATGGCGCTGGCGGAGCAAAGGGCCTGGAAAGCTATCAGAGCGGGGTTATCATCGACAATTCCGGCCATATCCTGACGAGTTGGAGCACGGTTCTAGATGTTGCCAAGGTGCGAGTCGTTACGTTCGATGGGCGGCGACTGGACGCGACCATGGTCGGTATGGATCCTCAAAACGAGCTCGCTGTCCTCAAGATAGACGACGGAGGTTTGGTTGGTTTTGATCTTTCCAAAGCCGCGTCTGCCTCAACCGGTCAACGTATTTTTGCGATAAGCAACCTCTTTGGAATTGCAGCGGGCAACGAATCCTGCAGCGCCCAGAAGGGGGTCATCATGGCATCGACGCCCTTGACCACTCGCCGTGGCAAAACAAAGTCGCTCTACCAAGGCAAAGTCTACGTGCTCGATGCAATGACGAACAACCCAGGCGCTTCAGGCGGCGCATTGATCGATCTCCAGGGTCGCTTGGTCGGCATCCTCGGCAAGGAGATTCGCGATGAACAAGCAGGAATATGGCTCAACTACGCGTTACCAATGGATGTAGTGAAGGCCTCCGTGGATCGCATCCTTTCCGGAAACACTTCAATTCAAACCTCTGCGTTGAAAGCGGTCTCGCAACCCCATCGCATCAACGATCTCGGAATCACATTGATCCCCGATGTCTTGGCCAAGACACCCGCTTTTGTCGATCAAGTGCGACATGGTTCGATAGCCAATCGCGCCGGCTTGCAGACCAATGATTTGGTTCTGCTGCTAAATGATCAGCGGGTCGACTCACGCAAGAGTCTCGAAAAAATGCTTACAACCATCAATCGGGCTGACTCCTTCCATGTGCTCGTCCAACGCGGACAAGAATTGATTCGAATCCATGTTCGTCCTTAGACTTATTGATCAATACTTACTACGCATTGCATTTGTCATCTGCGCGATGTGCTTCACCGTTTGCCAATCGCGAGCAGACGATCCGCCGTTGGATGAACTGGAGCAACAAGCATTTCAAGCGGCTGCGGACTATGCCCAGGATTGTGTCGTCCAAGTGGAAACGTTTGGTGGTCAAGAGATTGTCAACAAACAAGTCATTGCTTCCGGTCCCTCCACGGGTACGATCCTAACCCCAGACGGTTGGATCGTTACAAGCATTTTCCAATTTCGAGGGCAGCCCGCATCGATCACCGTCGTGCTACCAGACGAACAACGCAAAGCAGCCAAGCTTGTTGCACGGGACTATAGCCGCGAACTAGCTCTGCTGAAGATCGATACCGATAAACCGCTCAAATCGGCCATTGCCAGCGAACGCAGCGGTTGGCTCGTTGGCCAGTGGGCCATTGCACTTGGCAAGACGTTTGATTTTAAGGTAGCCAGTCGCAGCGTTGGAATCCTCAGCGCGCAGGGCCGTATCTGGAACAAGGCGATTCAAACGGATGCCAAAATCTCACCGCAAAACTACGGTGGTCCCTTGATCGACTTGGGGGGCAAAGTGATGGGGATCCTTGTGCCGATCAATCCTGGGATCGCAACCGAGGGTGAAGTCGAATCGTGGTATGACTCCGGAGTTGGCTTCGCCGTTCCGCTTGCCGACATCTTGGAACGGCTGCCTCGCTTGCAACGAGGTGAGGATATCTATGTAGGAAAAGCGGGCTTTCGATGCCAAAGCCCCGACGAGTTCGCTCCGGAAATTGTTTTGAGTGGTGTGACGCCGGGTTCACCTGCAGCCAAGTCGGGCATGCGAGCTGGTGACCGAATCATCGCAGCGGGCCCCAATCAAGAGCGGGTCCGACCTGTTGCTATGCATTCGGAGCTCAAGCATGTTATGGGGCCTCTGGATGCCGAGCAAAGCATGGTCTTTGAAGTCGAACGAGAAGGGAGCAAAAAGCGGTTTGAAGTGAACCTCGTTAAAGAGTTGCCCACTTATCGCGAACCATTCTTGGGGGTGATTGTGGACTCGAACAGTCCTCCCGCATCCCCACGCGTGATCGCCCTAGTACCGAATTCACCTGCCGAAAAAGCAGGTGTTATGGTAGGCGATTCCATTGTTGGTATCGGCGAATGGACGATGGACGAAAAGAACCCTCTCGATGCAAGGCTTGCCTTTCTTGATTATCGTGAAACCATCGCCTTAAAGTTGGAGCGCGATGGCGAGTCAAAAAACGTAGATGTAACGATGGAACCCCATCCCGAACGCGACATGGAGTGGCCAATCGTTAAAGTCAGTATTCCCGACGGGGCTCCGGAAGCCAGGAGCGCAAAAGGGACCGTTCAACTGCCGTTAGGAGATGTCAAGAACAAGGCCTTTGCAATCGTTCCCTCAAGCTACTCAGATGCAGTCCCACACGGGTTGTTGATCGTATTCGCAGAAGCGGGCGTTCAAGACCAAAAGCAATGGGCGGATGCCTGGGAGAATTTTGCTCGAGACAATCGATGGATCATTGTGGTGACGCAATCCGCAGACGAGAAAGCTTGGTCGCTGGACGAGGTGGAGATTGGAGTTCGGCTTCGAACCTATGTCTCGACCAACTACACCATCGATCGGCGTCGCATATGCGTTGGTGGCATTTCTTCGGGGATGTTGCCTGGGTTTATTCTTGGGTTGCAGGGAGCAGAAACCTACCGAGGCGTGTGGTTATGCAATGCTAAGATTCCTGCTCGCGCTCGATTGGCTGCGACAGAGCCTCTCAAATCCATTCATTTCTTTATCAATGGGACCGAGCCAACGCTCAACAACTTTGTCGCGCAAGCCCAGAAGATCGGCTATAGCGTTGCTTATCATGCGGAAGAAATGACGGCAGCCAAGATGCTTGACTCCCAAGTGCTCGGCAAGTTGCAAAGATGGCTGCGTTTGCTGGAGCCTTACTGATGTCTAGGCAACCTCAAGGTCAACGCAGTGCGAAGCAAAAGAAAGCTCAACAAGTGCCTCGCAACGAAATGGCACATATGCGCTGGATGGTGTTAGCAGCAGGACTAGGTCTAATGTTGTTAGCGGTAGTTCTGAAGCTTCAACCCTCGTTGCTATCAAAAGACACAGCGCTCGCTTCTGACATATTTGGCAAGGTGGGTATTGTCTTTATGTGCACATGGCTTGCATGGCCAGCGATCGAAATAATTTGGCGGGCGCCGAGCGGAGTTGCCCTTTTCCTATCAATTGCCTTTTCGGCCGGGCTATTTGTCTACCGTCCAAAGACCCTATGGATCACAGGTCCTTTCTTGGCGGTCGCAGCGATCTTGGCGGTGCTGTTGGGTTGGGTTAGAAATCAAAAGCGGTAACCGCCAGACGG
>JBBRGW010000189.1:0-7780 GCA_038223525.1 Pirellulales bacterium | reverse complement strand
CGCAATTTTCATGTTTGTTGTTGGAGTTTGGGCCGGCTTCAAGCCATGGCAAAACGAAGGTTTGCAGGTTGTGATAGCCAAACCCGCGATGAGCGCCAACGCGTTGACTGAAGTCAAATTCGATGAATTGCGGTAAGCTGCGTCTCGTTGCTAATTAGGCTGTTGATAAGCCTATACTGATAAAACTTTGCTTTGCGCAGGCTATCGAGTGCAAATAGAACCGCTTCGTAGCGTTCTCGATTTCATCAGCGGTGAAACGATGTCTACGGTCGTCGCTAACGCTAGTGTCTAGTCTGAATGGCAAAAAATCGACGGAATGCTAACGTCGATAAGTAGGCATCGCCCCCCAGCGAGAATCGTTTTCGCTGGTGGGAATCGAAATCACACCGCTGCCAGCATTGGGGATTTGAGCGATTCTCAAAACATCTCTGCAGTGCTCATGGCAGCTGATGCATGTAGATACCGTCTGAATGTAACCATATGCTGCTCCCTCAAGATTATGAGCCTCGGCCATCTCCGAGAGTCTAAATGCTTGACGACGTAGGTCGCCTCGGTAGTGAACGTAAACTGGATCCGGGTTCGATTGCCACTGCTCCGCGTCGCATACACGAAGCATATCTTCAGCACCTCGTTTGATCTCGCCAAAGTCCTTAGCAACCAGCCCAGCGACTACACGCTGGGTGTTTGCGAGCTTTGCAAGCATCAATCCTGGTAACTTTTCGTCTCGCCCGTCAGCCTTTCCGTTCTCAATTGCGACTAGCCTCAAACAGCATAACGCGAGTACTCCTCCTGCAAGCCAACGCAATACTATTGGATTTGTCATCTCGTACCCTCTCCAAACAGTTCTTAATAAATTTACGGTTTCCCTTTAAGAATCGGTTTGTAAATACCGGCTACTTCAATTTTAACGCTACAGAAAGACGAAAATGGATCACTTCGTCTCAATGCACAGTTTATCCACCCGCCTCTGTGCCAACGAGGCGCATTGGGGTCGTGCCCGTTGAACGAAGGCGATCGTCGATCCAATGCTAGCTGGTCGACGGCGGGCAGTGTTCAAGACCTCGGGTTTCCGCTGCCCCAGCGAACAGACGTTTTGAAAAAATCGTATTGTAATCGACTACATCGCCCGGTACTAATGGTGCTCCACGTTTGAGTCTACTTGCGCCTGTTCAGTGGAAATTACCTTGATTGCATCAAGCTCACACCTCAACGTGCTGTCCCAACACCTATCGTTTTGAAGACTCCAACTCGCCATGACTGCCATCGCAACTCTACTCGTCATCGCAGCATTTTCACTCCTGGCGATTCGTGTTGCCACAATGGCACTCGTGATGACAGGCTTAAGTTCCGACACGGCCAGCTTTCAATGCTATTCCGCATTCTTTGGAGTCGGCTTTACGACACGTGAAGCAGAACTGGTAGTCAACCATCCTGTACGTAGACGCATCATACGCGACTTGATCTTGGCGGGAAATATCGGTCTCACATCGTCGCTGGCAACATTGGTTGCCACGATGCTCCAACACCCAAATAGTATTAACTCATTATTCGTAATTGCCATTGCCGTTATTGGGATCGTTTCTGTCGTGCACATCTCCAAGCTAAGTTTCATTCGACGAACTCTCGATTACTGGATTCAGCATTCATTGCAAAGGGCAGGCCTCGTCCGGGCGATGGACTATGAGTTATTGCTGCGAATAGAAAGGGGTTACTGCGTTTCAGAGTGTGTGGTCGAAGACTCCTGTCCGATTGCAAATAAATCATTGGGAGAATCGAGACCCTGGGACCATGGCGTCGTGGTATTGGGAATCCGACGCAATGAAGACTTCATGCCAGGAATCCCCAATAGAGCGGAGTTTGTCTATCCGAACGATGTCGTAACCCTTTACGGTGAAGAACATGCGATCGCGAAGTTGATGCAGTCGCCCAAAGTGCATTCCATTTCGTAAACACGGTCAGGAGGTTTGGACGCTCGTTTGGACCATTTACATGACCCTCCTAATCGCGGCTTCTGTCCTTTCACACTTTGCTCTGGTATTCTGGATGATACGGCAGTCCACTTGGTTTACTCCGCTTACAGTTTTCGAAGTTTTTCGATCGCTTGCTCGGCTGCGTCCCTTTGCGAAACGAGTTCGCTCAACGCTTGACGTTCTTTCTCGATGATGTCCGCAGGCGCTCGACTGACGAACGAGTCGTTGGATAACCGTCCTTCCTTGCCCTGTATCTGCTTGACGAGATTGCTCAATAGTTTTTCGTTTCGCGATATCTCTGCGGCCACGTCGATAAACTGCGTCAAGTCAACGTAGACATCCATTTGGTCGATTGCGATGTGTGCATTGATTGACGGTGTGGTCGGAGACGTACTCCATTGCGTCGCCTTTGCTCCAGCCATGCTTTCCAGGAACTGCGACATCGGTGCAAGTAGTTGTTCCATGACGGGATCGCATCGAACACAAAACTGCAGCGACTCTTTGGGAGCGATGTTCTGCCGGGAGCGAATCTCCCGAATGGCACCTACCAAATCGACAAAGTGAGCGAATTGCGTTTCTACTTCGGGCCGAATATGTTCCTCGTGAACCGTTGGCCAATCCGACAGAATAATCCACTGGCTAGGTGCTGCACTGCTGTGCAGGTCGCGGGAGGGAGCGAAACGAGCGAACTGCTGCCAAATCGATTCCGTGACAAACGGCATGATCGGATGCAACAGACGCAGCATCGAGTCCAAACAATGGGCCAAGACCTGCTGGACGAGTGGCCTTGCTGCTGGGTCTTGCAGTCGCGGCTTAGCCATTTCGACGTAGAGTGAACAAAAATGATCCCAGGCAAAATGGCTAGCCGTCCGCGCAGCTTCGGCATAACGGAACTGCTTGATCTCCGTCTGCATGTTTTTTGTGACCGTCGCAAGTCGCGATAGGATCCATTGGTCTTCCAAAGGCAGTGTTTTTACATCGACGGTTATCGGTGTAAAGCCTTCGAGATTCATCATGACAAATCGCGATGCATTCCAAAGTTTATTGACAAAGTTCCTCGCAACTTCAAAGCGTTCGCTGACAACGGGCGCAATCGGATGCAATTTATCCGCTTCGGTCTCTGCCCATTGGGTTGAAAACGGCTTCTCGCACTTCTCGCAAGTGATCAGGGGCTTGGAGCGATTCTCCTTGGTTTGGTTGACGAGCGTTTCGCAATGGGGACATTCAAACTGGACCGGCATGCGAACGTCTTGCGTCTCGGTACACAACGAGGTCAATCCGAAACGCAAAGCGTCGGGGCCGAATTTATTGATAACGTCCAGCGGATCCACTCCGTTGCCCTTACTCTTGGACATGGTTTCACCATACCCATCGAGGATCTTTGGGTGGATGAAGACTTCTCCGAATGGGACTTCGCCCATGTTATTGAGCCCCATGAGCACCATGCGGGCAACCCACAGCGTAATGATGTCGCGAGAGGTGATCAAAGTGCTGGTCGGGTAAAAATACTTTAGCTCTGGGGTTTGTTCGGGCCAACCCAGGGTCGAGTGTGGCCAAAGCGCAGAGGAGAACCAGGTGTCGAGAACGTCTTGTTGGCGAACCAACCCGAGCGATTGTAGTTTGGTTTCGAGTCCTCCGTCTTCGTCGCGAATACAAACATGAACTGTAGCCGGCTCCTCAATCGAAACGCGGATGAGACCTGCGGCCCGTTCCGGCATCGCTTCGATCTTGAACTTGAGCGACTGAGCATCGGCCTCGTTTTCAAAGGTTCGGGTCCAAATGGGAATCTGGTGTCCCCACCACAATTGCCTTCCGACAGGCCAGTCTCGTTTTTCGCCAAGCCAATCTAAATAGCCGCTCGCATACCGTTGCGGGAAGATCTTCACATCGCCGTTGGTGACCGCATCCATTGCCGACTGCGCGAGCTGTTCCATACGAACAAACCACTGGTCCGCAAGATAAGGTTCGATAGGAGTCTTACTCCGATCGCTATGCTTCAATTCAATTTCTCGGTCTTCGGTTTTCTCGAGAAGCTCTAGCTCTTCGAGGGCTGCGACGACTTTTAATCTCGCTTTGGACATAGATAATCCAGCGTAGGGACCGCCATTTTCGTTAATCGTCCCATCTGGGTTCATGATGTTGATCATCGGCAAATCGCAGCGGAGCGCAACATCGTAGTCGTTGGGATCATGTGCTGGCGTAATCTTGACACAGCCGCTACCAAGTTCTGGTTTGGCCCACGAATCGGTAACCAGGGGAATATCGCGATCCACGAAAGGGAGCCGCAGCATACGCCCGTCGCGGGCCATTTTAACTAGCAGGATCAACTGAGGGAGCATCTCGGTCCGTCGCGTCGCGAGTTCATCCAATTGGGCTTGGATCGCCGGTTGATCTTTCGGGCTGGCGGCCTGCAGTTTTTCTTGAAGTTGACGCTCAACCCTGTCCAACGCAGCTGCCGGGTCCGGATGGACGGCGACTGCAGTATCACCGAGCATGGTTTCGGGTCTGGTCGTGGCGATCGTTACGAACGCAGGCTCGCCAACTTGTGGGTTGATGAACGGGTACCGCAGATGCCAGAAGCTCCCCTTGACCGTTTCTGTGAAGACTTCATCGTCGCTGACTGTGGTTTGCAGATAGGCATCCCAGTTCACCAAGCGTTTACCTCGGTAGATCAGTCCTTTGGAGAAGAGGTCGAAGAAAGTAGTGCGTACGGCTTTGGCGCACATCTCGTCTAATGTAAATCGAGTCCGACGCCAATCGCATGAACAGCCCATGCGTTGCAATTGGCCTAGAATCCTTTTTTCATACTGTTCCTTCCATTGCCAAATACGTTCGACTAGTTTTTCTCTACCGAGATCGTGGCGGCTTTTGTTTTCGACTTCCTTCAAGCGTCTTTCAACGACTGCTTGCGTGGCGATGCCTGCGTGATCGGTGCCTGGCATCCACAGCGCAGAATACCCCTGCATGCGATGCAATCGAATCTGAATGTCCTGCAACGTGTTGTTGAGAGCGTGCCCCAAGTGCAATGCGCCGGTTACGTTGGGCGGCGGAATCACAATGGTGAACGGCTTTTTGGAGGGGTCTACGTCGGCATTGAAACAACCGTGCTTGAGCCAGCTGTCGTAAATTTCCGTAGCACTGCTCGCAAAGTCGAATCGGTTTGGGATTTCGTTTGTTTCAGCGTTCATGTTCGTGTCGTTTAAGTTCGATTGGGTGATCAGTTATCTATTATCTGGAAATAAGGCTACGCTCAAAACGAGACGTGCAATCATTTGTTCAATTTGTATTCGACCGCATCGACCAGGGCATGCCAACTGGCTTCGATGATATTCTCGCTGACCCCGATGGTGCGCCAGGTATCGTGATCGTCAGCGCTTTCGATGTTGACTCGAATCCGAGCCGCCGTTCCCGCTTCTCCATTGACGACCCGCACTTTGAAGTCAACCAGTCGCATCGTGTCGAGACTTGGGAAAAACGGCAATAGTACTTTCCGCAGCGCGGCATCCATGGCGTTGACTGGACCATGCCCCTCGGCAGCCTCGACACGTATCTCGCTATTGACTTGTACTTTGAGGATCGCTTCTGCGTAGGTTTGGTTGCGTTCGATATCCAGATCGCCCGAAAGGATTTGGTATTTGATGGTTTTGAAATGTTCGACATAGGCTCCCAAACATCGCTTTACCAACAAATCGAACGAGCCTTCGGCGGCTTCGAATTGATAGCCCTGATTCTCTTTGGCAACGACATCTGCAAGAATCTTGTCAAGGACAGCGCGATCGTCAGGCAGTTTGTGGTCGGCCGTGAGCGCAGCGATATTGGAGCGGCCGGATAGTTCACTGACCAGGATGCGTCGTTCGTTTCCAACGAGCGCGGGGTCCATGTGTTCGTACGTGTGCGCAAATTTATTGACTGCGTGGACGTGCATGCCACCCTTGTGCGCAAATGCGCTTCGGCCAACAAACGGTTGTCCGCTCCTCAATTGGAGATTGGCTGTTTCGTAGACGTAACGGGACAGTTCGGTGAGGTGTTCTAAAGATCGGCCCCCCAATACCGAGTAGCCTTTCTTTTTGAATTGCAGATTAGCAAGAACGGCGACTAGGTCCGCGTTGCCGCAGCGCTCGCCGATTCCGTTGATGGTCCCTTGTACTTGTTCGCAGCCGGCATCGATGGCCGACAGGGAGTTCGCCGTTGCCAAGTCGCCATCATTGTGGCAATGGATACCTAATCGAACGGAGGTGTCACTCAAAGACTTTCGAGCATCGGCGACGATGGCCGCGATTTCTTCGGGCAGAGTTCCGCCGTTGGTATCGCAAAAGACAATCCACTGGGCGCCTGCGGTTGCGGCACTATGGATTGCCTGCAGTGCATATTCGCGATTGGCTTTGTAGCCATCAAAGAAGTGTTCGGCATCGTAAACAACCTGCGCGTGTTTGGCGAGGAAGGCAACGCTTTCCCCGATCATGTCGAGGTTCTCTTGCAACGAAACGCCCAGGACGTTGATCGCATGGAAGTCCCATGATTTGCCAACGACGGTTATTGCTGGCGTTTGAGCCGCGACCAAAGCCTTCATTCCCGGATCGTCTTGGACCAAAACTCCGCGTCTGCGTGTCATACCAAAAGCGCAGATCAGACTCTGTCCCATTGGCAACGAACGGACCTTTTGAAAGAACAGAGTGTCTTTTTCATTCGATAGGGGATACCCTCCCTCGATCATATCGATACCCATTTCGGCCAACCGAACAGCGATGTTCAGTTTGTCCTGGAGAGAGAGGCTTACTCCTTCCCCTTGCGTTCCATCCCGTAAGGTAGTGTCGTAGGTGTGTATGGATCGGGTTGTCATAATGAGTTGTTTTACGGAAGGGAGCGTCAAAATAACGAAAAAACCCCTGAAGCCCACGTTTCGGCTTCAGGGGTTTTGAGTTGCAATCCATGGGTGCCATGCACATTCAGGATCCCCGAGGCCTAGTCGCAGTTGGGGATAATAATCACTTGCGTGAATTGAATTTGGCTGAGCGACATGGGAAGTAAGTGGGGTTGAGTTGGTCGAAATCGCGTTGGTTCGAAATCGCATCGGTTCAAAATCGGAGCGAGGCTATTGGGTGGACAGGATTATAGTGACTTCGGTTCACTTGTGGGAGGGGAAATGCCCCACAGTGCTGTCGTGCAACTTTTCGACCTCCGACACCGTAGCTTGGGACCATCTGTCCCGAGCTTGAAGGAATTTGCAAAGATTTTAGGGATGATCGGGACAACGGTCCCAATCTACCAACACTTTTGTAGCCATGAAGCACAAGAAGTTTCGGTAGGTGCCAGGCACCTGTCTTGACGGGGCTTTTGCGATTTGTTATTTTGGGCTGAAAGGAGATCGCTTATGCCTCGTACACCGCGTGCTGAACAGTTTGACCCGAATCAGGTCTGTGTCGTCCATTTGATCCAACGTTGTGTCAGAAAGTCATTTTTGACCGGTTTCGATGAAACCACCGGGAAAGATTACTCCCACCGACGCGAGTGGATTCGTACTCGCATGGAACGGCTCGCATCCGTCTTCGGTATCGATGTTCTTACTTATGCGATTCTCTCCAATCACTTGCATATCGTCGCGCGCACACGGCCCGATGTCATACGCGAATGGTCCGATAAAGAAGTCGCTCTACGTTGGCTCCGCATCTTCCCAGGCCAACGCATCGATGAACATCTCGCCGACCCGACCACCAACGCTGTCGATACCCTCGCCAATGATTCCAAACGTATCCAAGTGATCCGCGAACGGCTCTCGAACCCCTCCTGGTTCATGAAAGCTCTCTGCGAAC
>JBBRGW010000188.1:0-7834 GCA_038223525.1 Pirellulales bacterium | reverse complement strand
GCAAGACAACCACCGCGCCTGGATGGCGCACAATATGACGAACCAGATGGCCCCCGTTTGGGAGGGTTTCTTCCACCTCTTCGACTGCGAATCGTTTCGCCTGGAATAGTTTTTTTGGGGGACGCACTCGTCGTTAGCTCGCGCGGCGTCGCGAAGAGTTTTCCAGCGACGACTCGTCCGTGTGTCGGAATTGCATCAGGAATGCATCCTCTGGCGTATCTTCGTAGAACGACTTTAGGACTCCAGTGGCCCGGAAACCCAGCTGTCGGAAAAAAAGTTGTGCAGCGAGATTGGTTTCTCGTACTTCCAGCACGATTCTATTGCGACGTTGGTAGGCAAGCTTTGAAACAAGCTTGTCCACCATCGCCGAGCCAACCGACTGCCTTCTTAAGGTGGGAGCAACCGCGAATGAAAGTATATGGATTCGAGTTTTGTGCAGTTCGTAGATCATGAAGCCTGCGACTTCCTCGTTTCTTTCTGCCACCATACCAATGCAGTCTCGCTGGCGAAGGCATCGAATGAATTCATCTTCAGTCCAAGGGAATTCAAAGCTCTGCTCTTCGATTTGCAAAACGGAGGGCATGTCTCGGCGAATCATCCAGCGGATATGAACGCACGATTGATCTGATTCGATGCTAGGCATTGAGACTACTTCCTTCTAAGAGCGACCGCTTTTCAAATGGGATTTGGGAATCGCGCCGTCTTGGTCAGAGCTGGCGATCTCGGAACGGTACCAAAGGCCGAAAAGGAAACCAAGATGGGTTTTCGCTTTAAAGAAAAAGGAAAAGGCAGAAAAGCCAGGCTAGACACTTGGTATTTGCTAAGGCAGTCGCTGCTTAATTTGCGAGCACTCTCTCGAACCCCCTCTCGCGTGGTAATGCCTGCATTTTGTGCATTGCTATCAAAGGCATCTTAAGTCCTTGCTGGCATTGTGTTTGTGTTGTCGGCATTGACAGCAAAAGGAATATTGCTCGCTGGAATTCCGGGGGTGTGTCTCGGACAGCTGGGCTGTTCGCGAAGGATGCAGGCGGATGGTTGGAAGGGGTGAAGCTGCAGCCGCTGTCTCGTAATTGAAGTTCAGATAGAACAAGGATCCGAAATATGAATTTAGAAGAAAATGGCTCTTTAGCTCGACCGTTAGCTCTTTGGAAGTCGTCGAGTGAGGATGTGGCTCCACCGAAAACCGCATCGAGTCGAATTCGGGACAAGGCGAACGATGACGCAGGCGAGAAGCTCGCTGCGGAGATGAAGGTGTTTAATTCGGTCGCAACTGAATTGAGAGCCAAAAGAGATGTCTCGCAGTCGGCGGAATCGAAGCGAAGGTTGGCGTTTGAGACAGCGGTTGAACTTTTTGGCGTCGCGCCCACTTGGACGGCATTTTATCGTGAAACGCTTGGCGGAGACGGTGTGTCCCGGGCGTTGTTCATGGAGGTGGATGAGATCCGAGAGTATGAGTGCAGCGACGAGCACTCGAAAGTGCTTGAGATGTTGACAGTATTGCGATCCCGTGATCTGCCTGAAAATGATCCGCACGAGCCGCAGCGGATGATTACGGTACGAATTCCAAAGAGCTTGCATGATTCGATTTGTGATGAGGCGAATGAGCTTGCCGTGAGTGTTAACAAGCTTTGTATTTCCAGGTTGCTACAAAAAGTCGATCCCGCGATGATTCCCTCTTCGAGTCAAAAGCGACGAGGGCGTCGACCTGGTTCGGCGGGAGCGAAGCTTGTTGAGTCGCAAGAAGTGCCGTCGTCGGTTGATGCGCCTGAGCGGACTTAGTTTCGGCTTAGTCGAAGGGAAGTATGGCTGTGAGGTTCCTCGGGTGAGGCAATTGCGTTATGCTGGCCGTCACCTGGGAGGTTCATGCGATCGCTTTGCGGTTTCGCAAAGAGGAAAGTCCGGGCTCCGTAGAGCAAAGTGGTCGATAACGTCGACCGGTCGCAAGGCTAGGGAAAGTGCAACAGAAAGCAAACCGCTGAGCTTAGCTCAGTAAGGGTGAAACGGTGGGGTAAGAGCCCACCAGAGTCCAAGGTGACTTGGGCTGCTAGGTAAACCCCACTTGGAGCAAGAACAAACAGAACGACATGCTGCCGGCGAGCCTTGGTTCGTCGGTGCATAGGCTGCGGCTCGCAGTCTCGTGCGTTCGGGTTGATCGCTTGACGCTATAGGCAACTATAGTGCTAGATAAATGATCGCAGCGCGAAAGCGAACAGGACCCGGCTTACGAATCTCCCAGGTGTTTTTTAGTCGCATCTTTCGCGCTACACCCCAATCGAAATCCGTTCATTCAATTGCTCGGAACGCGATAAGGCATTCTTTTACCGGATCGTCGCCTGGAACTTATTGGTAAAACCGTTAGCTTAGATCGTCACGGAAATGCATTGAATTCATTATTGGCTTATGCTAAAACCAAATATGGTGGCACGTGTTATTGTAAAAGGTGCCACATGTTGTTCTTTTGTTCGAGCGCAAAAAAAGGCAAGCCTGAGCGGCTGGCCTTTACAGTTACTTGCTTTCGCAGACGTTACTTTCGCTCGGATTCCGGTTCAATCGGTTTCGATGTGGAATTGACCATTCTTGACGTTTCATTTCCGGTCAAATTCGATGCGACCCAAGAAACGTAACCGAAGTCAGCCTCGCTTAGTCGTGACAGAGGAACCGTTGTGAACTTGCCGTTATCCTTGAGCAGTTTCACTTTGTCGGAGTAAATAACCGAAAGTCTAGCCTTGATCTGATAAGCACCGCTATTGTCGACCCATACGCGGAACTCAGCACCTTGGAAATCCGCTGGCTTTGCGACTGCACTAACGCCGAACAATGCGTCCAGTTCGTCCACTTCCTTTTCTTGTTTGGCGGGCTTTGTCGCTTCAGGTTCGGATGTTTGAGGCTGTGCTGCTTCGGGGAGTGCTGCTTCTGGCTGTGCTGCTTCTGGGAGTGTTGCTTCTGGGAGTGTTGCTTCTGGGAGTGTTGCTTGAGGCAGGGCTGTTTCGGGTTGCACAGCCTCTAGTTTTGTGACCGAACTTTCAAGCAATGGCTCCGAAACTTTTCCTTCAACGGCCGGAGTCGATTGATCTGAAGGCGTATCGCTAAACAAGTTATCTAGGAACGAAGTGTCCGTTGTGGACTTTTCGGACGCATTTGCATTGACCGGCATTTCATCGAAGAGTCCTACTTCCGCAGTAACTCGTTTGCCAAGGCTTTCGGCAGGTAGGTTTTGAGCTACTGGTTTTTCCGTTTTATCCAGGTTGAACAAATCTTCCAATTCGTTGTCCGGTGTTTTCGCCGGTTTTGGTTCAACGATGGGCGCCGCTGGTTCAGTGACCACAGGGGGCTTTGGATCGGAATCGAAGTTAAAGATGTCTTCCACTTTGGATTCTGGTTTTGCTGTTTCCGCAGGCGGAGTGTCAAACACACTTCCGAGGTCGTCCTTGGCCGGCATCTCTGGTTCAGCAGCGGGTTTCTCTATTACAGGGGAGTCCAAAACATCCGGAGTTTTTTCTGCAGGACTAGCCGGTGTCGCGTCTCCAAAGATGTCTGTTTCGGGCGTTTTGGCTGGGGCTGCATCGAAAGGGTTCGGAACGACAGGCTCTAGAGTTTGGCTAGGTGTCGGAGCGGGCTCCTCGATTACGGCTGCCGGCGTTTCCAAAATCGTTACAGGAGGTTCTACGACAGGATCGGGTTGCTTTACCACCAACGGCGGCTCTGCGACAGGCGCTGTTTTCTCAACGACAGGCGCTGTTTTCTCAACGACAGGAGCTGGTTTTTCAACTACCGGTGCCGGTTTTTCAACTACCGGCGCTGGTTTTTCAACTACCGGCGCTGGTTTTTCAACTACCGGTGCCGGTTTTTCGACTACCGGTGCTGGTTGCACCAGTGGAGCTGCAGGTGCGACGTGATCCATTGCCGGGGCAATGGTGTCGCAGCCGCATGGCGGTACAGCATCGCAGGCAGTCGTTTCTGCGATCGCGGGCTGGCAGGTGTTAGAAACTGCAGGCGCGAATTCCATTTGGCATGGGGCGGCCGGAACGACGAGGCAGCTTGGTTCGCACGGAACAGGTCGTTCGCAGCTGTCCTTTGCAGATGTTTTACAAGCGTCGCGATGCAGAAGACGGTCCATCAGACGCCCTGCCGATACAGGACTGAAAGTGATGAGGGTGCACAAAGTTGCAACCAAAGCCAGTCGAACCCAATATGTGAACGGCTTGGACATGAACCAAACTCCTTTAAAGTAAACGCAGCAAAAAAAATGGGGCACCAGCGGGGTGCCGGCAAAACAGCTTCAATCGTAGTTAACCGACTCGAGGCGTGCAAGGATTTTGCTACGACTAGGAAAAAGCAATCGGTTGGGTCCGATGGAACTTCGGAAGAACTCAATTAGGAATCTGTTACTCAATCGGTAAATCCTCTAGATTCATACAACTCTAAGGCAAAAACTCCGGACATGCCGAATTTTCGTTTTTCAACAATTTTTTGGGTTATCTCTCTATGGCCAATCGCTTCCTGAAATCAACGGTCGGAAGCTGGTCATTGGAGAGGAAATGCCTTTTATTTTTGGGGCTAGCCCTTTTGGCTTCCCTGCTGCTGGCTTTTTACGCAGTGCAATTTTTCGCGTCAGACCTGGTTATGGAAACAGCGAGACGATCGGCAAGAGATCATGCTAACGATGCAATCAACTGGATTCATATGTCCCAGGAGTTCGCCCCAATGGATGAGCAGAATCCGGTTGGAAACCCGAACCGGATCAAAATGCTCGAGCTTCTTCGGCGTCGGATGCAGTCCCGTTTCGATTACGAAATCCTGCGTGTTGAAGATCTACTGGAACACGACAGTCTCAAGGGCACGCTTGCCACAGGTCGGGAACTCAAGCAGATCTACTACATCCAGTCCAAGCTGGCTGAGTTGGACAGCATCGCGGAAGAAGAGAGGTTGGCCGAGGAAAAAGCAGCTTTGGCTCAGCAAACACCAACAGACTCCGGGGGACCGATACCATCCTCAGGACCCACGATTATAGCCGCAGCCAATCCAACGACCAAAACGATTCCCTATGCGTTTGCCGAAGACCGGCTGAATGACAATTATTTCTATTACCATCCGATTGCATTCGAAGAATACTGTTTTGAGTGCCACGCCGAATCGGAAGCCTCCAAAAAAGTGCCGACATCACCGTCGCTGAATCCGTTTCGCGTGATGAAGGTAAAGGTGCCGTATAGCGAAACCGCGGTTTGGAGTATGTGGACCTACTCGATCCTTACTTCGATTGCGATTTGCACCCTCGCTCTGTCTCTCTTCTTTATTCATTGGGTCTTGAAAAGACTGGTTATTCGTCCGTTAAGCTACATGAAGCACATTAGCGAAGAGATTGCTCGCGGCGATACCAAGTTGCGATTCTCCTTGGATACCGAAGATGAGTTTCATGAATTGTCGGAGTCCTTTAACCGAATGCTTCGTCACATGACTGAAACGCAAGAGCAATTGCAAACTGTCAATCTGGAAAAGGATCTACGCGTTGACGAGCTTGCACGCGTCAATTTGCAACTCTTTGAAGCGAATCGGCTTAAAGGGGAGTTTCTTGCGAATATGAGCCATGAACTGCGCACCCCACTCAACAGTATCCTTGGCTTTAGCGAGGTATTGCAGGGGTTCGAATCGCTAACCGACAAACAGCGACGCTATGCTTCTAATATTCAAAGCAGCGGAAGGCTGTTGCTGGACATGATCAACGACATTTTGGACCTGGCCAAAGTAGAGGCCGGCAAAATGGAAGTTCGCCCATCCGAATTCTGCATTTTGTCCGTGATTCGTGCGCAATGCGAAATTGTGCTAAAGATGGCAGAAGACAAGAACATCGACTTGCGCGTCGATTCGAGTCAGTGGGAAATGCGAATCCGTCAGGACCAAGGGAAAGTGCAGCAAATCCTTACCAACTTGCTTTCCAATGCGATCAAATTCACGCCCGAAGGTGGGTTGGTGACTGTCTTTTGTGAGTGGCAGAACGAAGATGAAGTTCTTTTGTCGGTCTCCGATACGGGTGTTGGGATTGCAATCGGAGATTACGAGATCATTTTTGAAAAATTCCGGCAAGCCAAAGGTGTCACTGGACAAGATGGCTTGACCAGAGAGCATTCTGGTACAGGACTTGGACTTTCCATTGTGCGGGAACTCTGTCGCCTTTTGGGTGGCGACATCAGTTTGACCAGCCAACTTGGTTGCGGAAGCACTTTTCAGGTCGTTCTGCCCCGTGTCTACCACGATGCCGCATCTATCGCCAGCAACCATGGAGGCTTGTAAGACGATCGACCAAAAAATGAAAAGTACCGTAGGATGGGACCATTGTCCCGTCCGTTGCTTCGTTCAGGACCACAGTCCTAAACTACAGCTGGAAGAACACGTACTTTATTTATCGGCCAAAAAAGGGATAATGCCGTTCCTTTAAGCTTCTTGAAACTATCCACCAACCAAAGCTCCTGCCTCGCCGATGGCAATCACCTACAAAGATAGCGGTGTCGACCTCGAATTGTATGAACAGTCGATGCAAAGGTTGCCTCGGCTCATGCACCGCACCTTCACGCCACGCGTTGTCAGAAATGACGGTGGTTTTGCTGGGCTCTATTCGCTGGATTTCACCAAATCGCTTTTCGCCCGAAACTACCAAGAGCCTATACTCGTTTCAGGAACCGACGGTGTTGGTACCAAGCTCAAGGTTGCAATCAAAGCGGGAAGGCACTCGACGGTCGGGATCGATTTGGTCGCGATGTGCGTCAACGACGTTCTTTGCACGGGGGCCGAACCCCTCTTTTTCCTAGACTATGTAGCCATGTCCAAGGACGATCCATCGCTTCTCGAATCGATCGTCCAAGGTATCTCGGACGGTTGCATCGCTGCGGAATGCAGTTTGCTCGGCGGGGAAACCGCAATTATGCCCGACCTTTATCAGTCGGACGACTACGATTTAGCTGGGTTTTGCGTCGGCGTGGTGGAGAAAAAGAACTTGATCACCGGACGGGAGATCGCTCCGGGGGATGTCGTCCTAGGAATCAATTCGTCCGGCGTTCATAGCAATGGATTTAGCCTCGTTCGCAAAGCCGTATTCGAAAAGGCACGCCTCGCTGTCGATGATCATGTTCCTGAACTTGGAATGACGGTCGGCGACGCGTTGCTTACTCCTACGCTCATTTACAGCAAACTGACGCGGACCGTGCTGTCACATTACAAGGTAAAGAATGTGGTTCATGGGATCGGCCACATCACCGGTGGTGGGTTGCTAGAAAATACCGAAAGGATCCTTCCACCGAATGTCGATTTGGTTTTTGAGCGGGGCTCCTGGCAAGTATTGCCTGTCTTTGAATGGATCGCAAAACTGGGACAGATAGAGCAAACGGAGATGGAGCATGTGTTCAATATGGGAATCGGTTTGACGCTGATTGTAAGCCCGTATTACGCAACCCACATCAAGACTATGGTCGAAGCCTTGGGATACAAATGCTGGAACATCGGAACAGCCCAAGCAGGCACTGGCAAGAGCCGTTATTCATCGTGAACCAACCCATCGTGAACCAACCCATCGTGAACGAACGTATTGTGAACGAACGTATTGTAGTGAAGATGTTTGCAGGGGCACGCGAGCGCGTCGGTGCCGAATCCATTGAAATCGTCCTGAACACGCCCGCTTCTGTATATCAACTCAAGCAAGCGATGGCGTCGCAGTTTGCTGCTCTGCAATCGCTGGTTGAATACGGACGAATCGCCGTAAACAACGAATTCGTTGATGACTTAGAAATGATCTCAGCGGCACATGCCCATTCCGAAATCGCATTAATCCCGCCAGTCAGCGGTG
>JBBRGW010000187.1:0-7863 GCA_038223525.1 Pirellulales bacterium | reverse complement strand
TGCAGTTCATTCCAGCGGTTGCCTAGTCAATCGTGTAACTTGGCCGTCACCTAGTTATGCAGCTCCCCAATGGATTGAAAAGACGTCCTCGGATATTCCCTTCGATCCGGCAGAAGCTGCGTATGCTGCAGGACTAGCTTTCGAAGACAAGGGGTTTCCGTGCTGCGTGGATCAATATTTTGAAGTAGTTATTCTCACGGCCCCTGGTCACAGTGAAGTCAACGCCAACCCCAGACAAATCGATTTACATCGCTCCGCACTAACCAAACTAACGACGTGCGGAACTCGATTCTCTAGGCTTGATCCAGGTTGCGGTCTTTTGGTGTATTGCAATGGCCAGCCGCACAGAATCCCGATTACGCATCATGGATTTGTTTGGGAGCCCACTGATTTCTTGCGAGTTGTGCCGGTCCCCAACTACTCCAGTTCGCTTAGAAATCTCCATCGCAGGTCCGGGGTCGGCATTCCTCTGCTGGTAACAAGACCACGCAGGCCAGACGCGGAACTCGTTAGCAAAAATCTAGTGTTTCCAGCTACGATGATCTTTCGATGCATTGATTCCGTTGATAGTTCGTCATCGTCGAAGGAAGTTGATGAGTATGACGGTTGTTCCATCGAGATTCACGACCCGTTGCGCGTTGACGCAGTTCAAATCGGTCGAGAAGTCCTCCCAATTGCGAAAGACCTTTCATCGCCTTTTGCCTATCGACTTCTCGATTACCGTGGAAACATTGTCACGGAGTTCTTGACGCCGGCAGCGAATGAGGGTGAAAGTCGATTGTCTACGGTAGAACCTTATCAAAAAGGCAAGATTCCGATTGTCTTGATACATGGCCTATTGTCGGATCCATTCACATGGATCGAGATGATGAATGATCTCTACGCAACCGAGGGGTTTATTGAGAATTTTCAAATCTGGCTCTTCGAATATCCAACTGGTCAGCCGTTTTTCACGAGCGCTGCGGCTTTGCGAGAACAGCTGGAAAATGCCCGGTGCACGTTTGACCCAGATGGACGTGACCCCAAGCTTTCGGAAATCGTTTTAGTAGGACACAGTATGGGAGGATTGATTGCAAAGCTACAAGTCACCTTTAGCGGAGACATGCTTTGGCAATCTGTCGCCCGAATTCCGCTTGAGCAATTGACTGTCTCTCCTGCCATGAAAGAGCGATTGGTTTCCGCCTTTTTCTTTGATCCCTCTGCACATGTTTCTCGCGTGGTCTTTGTTGGTACTCCTCATAGAGGATCTGCAATTGCCAATAGGCCTATTGGTCGCATCGCCTCATCGCTCGTCACACAGCCCGAGGATCGGCGAGCAAGTCATCGAGAACTGATTGAGAATAACCCCTGGGCTTTTACGAGTGAGGTGACGGAACGCATACCGTCAAGCGTCGACATTCTGAACCCGGATAGCAAGTTGCTGCAAACGATCGACAAATTACCGATCGCTGCAAATGTTCATTTGCATTCGGTGATTGGGAATTCACGATGGACCTTTGGCTACGGCGCCTCCGATGGAATTGTACCCGTCGCAAGCGCTAGGCATGCACAGGCGTGCACGCAACTATTTGTTTCTGAGAAGCATGCCAAGCTTCACAAAAATGACGAAACCATACAAGAGGTGATCGCGATACTACGGGAACACTCGCAATCGTCGCATGGGAAGTCCCGAAACTAAGATTTTGACTTGCGTTTACCTGCAATCGCATTCGCCCGAAACTAGGGTTGCATTGCCCCCTCCTTGACACATCGGAATCCCACGTGATTGCTGGCTGTTCGCAGTTCTCCCTTGCCTCGCGTCCCGATCATATAGCGTGTGCAATATCGGTCGGTACACAAAAACGAACCGCCACGATGTACCCTTTTCTTCTCCGAAGGTTCCGCAGGGTCAAATGATGAGGATGGTCCCGTTGGATTGCGTGCGACCGGGCCTTCCTTTTTCAGAGTCGAGTAGTAATCAGGTCGATACCAATCGCTTACCCATTCCCAGACATTGCCGGACATATCGTAAAGACCATACGGGTTGGATGGATATTGTGCAACTGGGGCGATGCCTTTGAACCCGTCGATGCCTGTATCGCCACCCTCGACTGGAAAACTGCCTTGGTAGATGTTGGCTTGGAATTTGCCGTCAGGTTTCAGTGTATCTCCCCAGGAGTACAATTGTCCAGCTTTGCCACCTCGGGCTGCGAACTCCCACTCCGCCTCGGTTGGTAACCGTTTTCCTGCCCACTTGGCATAAGCTTCGGCATCTTCGTATGCGATCTGAATAACAGGTAGTTTCTCTTTGCCAACCAGGTCGCTATCGGGACCAGTCGGATGCCGCCAATTCGCGCCAGGTATGTAAGTCCACCATTGAAAGTAATTGTTCAATGCAACCGGTGAAGGCGTCGGAGCGAACACAGTCGAACCCGCTACCAGATTTTCGAGCGGAGCGCCTGGAAACTCTTCTGCTGTGGGTTTAATTTCCGCGACGGTAACATACTTCGTCGCATCCACAAACTTAGCAAACTGTGCGTTGGTGACCTCGGTGGAGTCCATCCAAAAGCCATCCACGTAAACGCGGTGGATCGGAGCTGCATCGAGCGTGACACCCGGCATGCCACAAAGTGACTCACCTACGCTGTTACATCCCATCGAGAACTCACCGCCAGGGACCCAAACCATCCCCTCCGGTGCAGCGGCAAACTTAGGGATCGGATTTGATTTCGTTGCCAAGAAGCCATCCGGAGTCGACTCGCCGTTATCCGTTTGGACATTCGCATCTTTTCGTTGGCCAGAATTGTTTTGAAGCAACCAATACGATGCGACCGCGACACTTGTAACAAAACCCAACAGAACCCAACGAAAGACCCGCCCCTTGGACGGAGTGGTAGTATTGCTCTTGGCCATATTTCGTTTTCTGTTTCCTTTATTCATTCTCTGGTTTTCAATTGATAGGACGATGGGCAGACGGAAATCGACGGTGCTAGTCGGAATACGTACCGATTTGCATACATATCATAGCAGTTTCTAGTAAGCACTTCTCGCGAGTGCGAGGCCCGGCCTAGTTGGCGATGCCTCGGTTCCGTAGGAGCCTCACCCCTACCCTCTTCTACCCCCATTGTCGTAAACTCAATTCGCAATGCAAAACGTTAAAGGAGCGACGCCCACGCAACCGATACAACCGAAACAGTTTGCGCAAGCGAACGCTTCGTATCATTCCACTGCTCTCTAGCTGGCAAAGGTCGATACCTGACCAACAAGTGCGAAAGGTGAACTCCTTCAGTGCGGAAAATGCACGAGATTCTATTTGCTCGCATTCCAGCAGCAATCCGTGTGGTTCTCCTGCTCCTCTGCCTCGGAGCGTCCGTCGACGCACAGGAGCCCCAGAACAGTTCGTTGAGTACTGGATCGGTCGACTCTACTCTTCCTATTGCACCGATGAGCTTTGCGGCCTCTCAACCATCCCCATCGGAAATGGTCGATAGGCGGTTCTCGGAAACCGATTCGCTGAGTTCGGGACTTAACTTCAATGAGTTCCCAAAAGACTTCACCAAAGGAATCACGGTACAGCAAGGACGCTGGGCAGTAAAATTTGGCGGATATGTGAAAGCCGATCTGATTCACGATTTTCACGCCATCGATTCATCAGATACTTTCGACCCCTCAACAATTCCAACCGACGTGCAGGATCGAACCAATACACGGTTCCACGCGCGACAAACGCGAATGAACTTGGACGCTCGATGGATCACCGACGCGAAAGAACCGCTGCGCATGATGGTCGAAGGTGATTTTTTTGGACAGGGCGATACTTTTCGACTTCGTCATGCGTTCGGCGAATACCAAGGTTGGATCGTAGGACAAACCTGGACTACATTAACGCACCGCGCCGCTTTGCCCAACACTCTGGACGTGGTGGGGGATGTTGCTAGCGTGGGTAGACGGCAAGCTCAAGTGCGATACACTCGCCATTTTCTCAACGATCGATACCTGTTTTCTGCAGCGATCGAGGACTCCAAGGTTCGCGTCGAAGATGACCTGTTGACGTTGGGAGCACCCAGGACTCCCATGCCCGATTTAATCGCACGTATTCGGTACCGAGGCGACGACGCTGAAGTCCAATTGGCTGGCGTTGTTCGCCAGTTAGGCTTTCAGCCCTTGAACTCGGACGTGATCACTCGAATGGGGCATGGTCTCAATGCAACCAGTTTCATAGACCTTACCTCGCGAAGCCGTTTATATGGCGGTTTATTATGGGGTGCTGGGATCGGCAACTATCGCGATCTACCTGACATTGCCCTAACAAGCCCTCAAACCGGCAGCACATTAAAGACGTTGGCATGGTATTCGGGGATCACGCACCAATGGTCGAAAAGCTGGTCAAGCAATTTGACGTACAGCCAAGGGGACATCGACAATACTCCGTTTCAATCAGCAGCTAGCATCCAACGTTTGCAATACATGGCTGCCAACCTTATATGGCAACCAACCCCCTACACATTTGTCGGCTCCGAATATCTGTGGGGCAAACGAATCGATCGCGACACGAGCAGCGACGATGCCAGCCGAATCATGGTGAGTTTCGGATTCTTGCTCCCGTGACCAAGCATACAAGCACATGCAATAAAATCGACAGCCCGCATGCTCGTCGGGGGCCGGTGATCGTTGCAGCAACAGTTGTTACTTAACGCCTTTGACACTCCAAACCTCTTTCCAATCCTTTGCCATATCGACAACCGACCATCCGCGTAACGGAGCATCTTCAAGAGCATCTACCAACTTCCCTGAACTCGTCGGTGCCTTATCGTAGGCGTACTCGCGCTGTGCGTCGGTATGATGCACGATCATGCCAAAACTTGGACGCGGATTGTTGATGGTGGTGTACTCCATCATCGCCTTGTCGCCATCGCTATTTCCGAAGCATGCAATGGGACGTCGGCCGATAAACTGATGGATAGCTATTGGCTTGCCTTCCTTGTCATCGACGAACAAATGCTCCATCGTCTTTACCAAAACCGGACCTCCGTTTCGAAGTTCAAGTCGGGTGCGTGAGGTAGAGCCGACCACTTGTTCGGGAGGAATGCCATAAACCCTTTCTGACCAAACTCGCATGAAGTCGGCACCACCCCCGGATACGATATAAGTTTTAAAGCCATTGGCTCGCAGATAGATCAGCAACTCCTGCATCGGCTGGTACGTGAGTTGATCGTACCCTTTGTCAAATCGGGGATGTATCGCAGTCTTCAACCAGGATTCCACTTGCACTTGGAATTCCTCGTTTGTCATTCCAGCGTGTGTCATGGCCATGATGTGCATCAATCCGTCGTGATGCGAACCCTCTAACAGCTTGGCAATGTTGCCCGATAAAGCTGCTTGTACCATGGGATCTACAGAGATTTTCGGATCGCTTGCGATCATCTGTTTAATCTGGTCGAACGCAAATGCAACCTGAAACGGCAACGGATTCTCGGGCCAGAGCGTGCCATCGTTATCAAAAACGGCAATGCGTTCCGGAACAGGTACAAAGTCCGGAGTACCTGCAGTTGTCGCTTTCTCAACAAAGGCCAAAATAGCCTTCTTCGGTGCGGAATCATTCCACGAGGGCAACGGCTCCGAAGCTTGTGCCGCACTAGCGACGATAAAGAAACAGACCACGTATTTGAGCATAGAAACGGTTACTCCCGTTGTTTAGAAGAGACGCGGCAATTCCAATTGCATGATATCTGAGTATTACCAAACGTATTGAATCCAACTTTGCATTCGCATGATCACCATGACGGGAACAATGCGATTGGAACGTGCTCGGTGTAAACCGCTGCAGAGCCATTGATTCCTGATGGCAATCGCAACGAAGAATCATCGAGTCGGATTCGAATCGCGAATGGAACTTCACGCTGTCCCAATTGAACCGGCAGCGAACCTGATGCTGAAAGCTGGCCCGCTCCGGTAATATCGATCGTTGTCTCAACCTTACCTGTCAAGACTTGGCCCGGATAGCAATTGGGATCCACCTCGGCGTACTGCCCAGGTTTGATCAATAAATAATGTTGCCTCAACACTTTTTCGCAATTTATTGTACGCGAGCAAAGCTAAGTCCTGGGTCGGAAGGGGGAGTTCCGCTAATTACCAACCGCCAACTGTTCGGACCTTTTGACTCGACGGTACCGCCGATGGATCCTTGCGATTCGGTTTCTAATGTGATCCCATCGCCTCCAGCAGAAAGTTCTCCAGTCAACAAAACGGGTGCTTGATCCTTCGCCCCAGCCTTCCACGTAAACTTGGAATCTTCCGTGATGGACAATTCGATCTTCGTGTCTTGCGATTGGGCCATCCATTTCCCGACTAAATCGGTTTGTGGTGCATCGCCGCTCTGTGTCGCGGGTTGAGGCTTGGCGATCGTTGCCACGGCTGTTTCAACCGGTGGCACCATTGCATTCAACATCCGTTTTGCGGTTACATCCTTGGGCTGATTCTTAACCACAATTTGGAGCGCATTGATCGCGGCATCCTTTGCTCCTGTCACTAGATAATGATAGGCCAATACGAAACTGGCCGACGCGTCAGTCGTATTCGACTTGCAGAACTGCTCGAGTTTCCGAAACTGCGTCGTATAGTCGTCGGGGTTTCCGTAAAGTCCACTCATCGTTGTCCAGTCCATTCCGGGTGCCGACGAAAGCAAAGAATTGAGACCAGCCGCCGCTGCCTGATAATCACCTATCGCAAACAACGCCAGTGCACGCACTTCATGCACCACCGCATCGCCCGGCAGGTCTTTGAGAGTCGCATTGAAATCGGACAAGGCTGCAACGTACTGAGCCGCTTTGAACTTCGCTAAGCCTTGATCAAAAGACGAAAGTGCTTGTTCCTGCTGAGGTGTCGATTGTGCGACTTGGGGCTCGGTGCCAGGCACGTCCGCGGTTGCCGAAACATAGTTGTTCACGACGATAGGTTGCGAATAATCGTAAGGCATCGACTGAGCAATTGCGGGCACCGCATAATACGGATTGTAGTAAGCCGTATTGTTGTATCCCCAACCATTGGTCATGGAACCAAGCCCCCAGCCTACTCCTCCCCATACAACCGGTGCGTACCAACTGCTCCCCCAATAGCCATGCCAACATCCGTTGTACCAATTGTGATGGTCATTGATACAGTTGTTATGCCAGTTGCTATTCCAATTATTTCCATTGCCATTGAGTCCCCAACTTGGCCTCGAAAAACCTGGATCCACATCCCAATTTGGCCGATTCGGATACCGATTGACTGCACTGTTTCCAAGGCTGTTCCCAAGGCTATTTCCGATGTTAACGTTGTTGCCAATATTGATATTCGTGTCGTTGCCGATGCTCGGCCGGTTGCCACCGATGCTCGGTCGGTTGATTGTGTTGTTGATGCCTGAACCTGGCAAGCTGATATTAGGTCGGGTCCCACCGATCGTGGGACGGTTGATATTGCCGGGCAACGTGGTTGGCCGATTGTTCCCCCCAATGCTTGGCCGATTTACTGTACCCGGCAGCGTCGTCGGGCGATTCACATTGCCGAGCGATGGGCGCTCTCCACCGCCAGGAAACGATGGCCGATTCTGTCCGATGCCAGTCCCAGGAAGCGTCGTTGGTCGAGAAATATTCGTTAAATTTCCAGAGCCGCCTAACGAGGGACGTGAACCGCCCATAGACGGAAACCCACCTGCGTTCCCTCCCATGTTCGGTATCGACGGGCGAGTTATCGCATTCCCCAACGAGGGTCGCGATATGTTGGGTGCGCTTGGTCGCGAAATGTTGGCATTTGGTCGCGACATGTTTGACATGTTTGGCATACTTGGGCGAGACATATTGGGTGTACTTGGACGAGACATGTTAGACATACTCGGCCTTGCTC
>JBBRGW010000186.1:0-7910 GCA_038223525.1 Pirellulales bacterium | reverse complement strand
GTCGATTCGCTCAATAGTTCCAAGCGTTCGCTTGGGTGTTTGTGCCTGGATAGTCAAGTTCCCACCTATGGAAAGCGTAAGGAAAAAGAATGTGGCGAGAATAGTAAATCGAATACTCATAGTGTGCCATTCTTGCGGAAGAAAAGGATCAAACGAAAACACCGTTTGATCGGCAATATACTCGATTGTCATCCACCTAGGGGTCTTCGGACAAAGGTAAATCTGCAAGCGATTCTAAATCGACAATCTCGAGAAACCGCTCTGTTGTGTAGTACCGTGATGGATCGCCACCTCCGGTCGCCGAGACAGATGTTTCGACTTTGAGGAGGCCTTTTCGAACGAGAGTGCTTAGCATGTTTGCTGCTGGTTGGTTCCATTGGAGCTCGAGCTCCTCGCGCGTGATTCCCGGTTGATAGGCCACCAGTGACAAGCAATCGATGGCCGACTGGGTAAGTTGTGTCTCTTTGATTTTGCCGTAAAAGCGATCTCGAACCAAATGCAATTCGGGCACAAGTTGCATGTGAAAGCCCCCCGATTCTCGCACGATCATCATAACGCGTTCTTTTTCCTGATACAGCTTGTTGAGCGACTCGACCGTTTCGTCAAGTTCGGCTGCAGTCATGCCGCGGAAAAGCTCCAGCAGTCTGTCGGTAGGGATGGGTTGATTGTTGCTGGTCCCCAAAAACAGGATCGCTTCCAAGATCGCTTCAGGAGACACGGGCACTCCATCTGTCTCCGTTGCGTCAGGTGGATCTAGCAATGCTTCCTGTACGTGTTCGGTTTCCAGGCCAGCATCGGACCCTTCCACAAGTCGAAGCGGCAATTCTCCCTCACTTCCGACATCCCCGGACGCCTTCTCGATTGCCTGGGCATAGGCGGAGCCAAGCTCCTCTAAAGACAAGCCTTCGTCCTCGACCGGCGTCGTCAGGTCCTCGGTTTCGATCGATTCAACTCGCCTAACTCCTTTGCGACCAAACACGCTCGACTCCTTATTTACCTATCGGACTTTAATGCACGAACACCAACTGCTCGCGCCTACGGATGAGGCCTATTGTCCACTCCAATCGAATACGCATCCAGCCATGTTGGGCCTCGAAGATAAAGTACACCATTACAAATCGCTGGATGCGAGAAAATCTCTCCCTGTTCCTGCAAGGGTTGGAAACGTCCAAGTTCAGAAACTCCGCTAGCATCGACGCGCAATAGAATCTGAGTTCCGTTACCCGTGCAAACCCATACTCGATCTTCATCGACAATTAGCGAACAATGCTTTTGCAATGCCACGTCCGAAAAGCGAGCGACCTCTTTCAGTTGATCCAATGGGTCAAGCACTACCAAATCCCGATCCACACCGACAATCCAATTTCCTACACGGACGGGCGAATGCGAATCACCATTGAGCAAATCGGAACTCGCTTCCAGATTCAATGCATAATCGTAGAACTCACCTTTGGCGCGCTCACGTTTGTTATCTAACTTGGTTATCGAGTAAACGCGCACGCCGTTGTTCTCGGTCACTACACATATTTTGTTTTTTACAACGACGGGAACGGGAACATTGAAGTCTTTTGGGACTTCGGGCTTCATTTCCCATAAGCGTTCGCCATCTTTGATGGACCAACCACCTAGTGAGATAGCATCGTAGCCAATCAGTTGTTTTCTACCTTGATACTCGACGGCGATTGGAGATGCATAAGCGGCTTGGCGCCCCTTAGATTTCCAAAGGACCTGACCGGTTTCTGGATGGAGCGCCACCCAACTTGCCTCCAATCCCCCTGGTTGCAAAATCAACTGCCCATCGATGAAAATCGGCGATACCGAATAGCCCCACTGCGGCAGCTTGCCCCCCAAGTCCTCGACCAAGTGCTGCTTCCAAACGACTTTTCCGGACTCCAAATCGAGGCAATGCAAATTCCCTTTAGCACCCAAGCAGTAGGCTTTAGAATCGACGATTAGTGGGGTGACACGCGGGGAGTTTCCGTAGTCCAATTCAGATTCCGACAGATAGGAAAGCTTGAACATCGAGATGCCGGACTCGGCGTCCAAAACTTCGAACCAATCCGATTTGTCGTTGGAATCTCGCGACGAAAGGACCACAAATTCTTCGGTTGCAGCAACACCACCGATCCCTTGGGCGGGCAGTGGGTGTCTCCACAGCCGATTGGGCAGCGACCATTTTTTCGGCAAACGATCGGCATGTCCATCGCCGGATGCACCTCGCCACTGGGACCAGCCATTGCCGGTTTTCAAGAGTGAAAGGCTGTCGCTATCGAACTCTTGCTCGACCTCCGCTTCTACCTTAGCGAGCTTCCGCTTTTTTTTTCCTGCGCTACGGGGCCGTATGTTTCGGCCGCGTCGATACAAAACTGCTTCGAAACGAGTAAACATAAAAGTGCCATCACTATGATTCGAATATCTACGATTCGAATATCGGCGATTCGCATACAAATACGCTTCTTCATAAATGACTTAACTTAGCGAATAGCAAACCGAGCTAGGGCTTGCCGAGACTGGGGATGACAACTTCCGGCTTCAACGATTCAATGGAAACGCTGTTTGGAGCGGACGAAGGGACTGCGATCGAAGTCCGCTGCGTAGCCGCTTTCGAAGGGATCTGAGCCACACTATCCTCGAATGGGGACGAGACGCCAGTCGCGGACGCAATCATCTCCACGACGACTGGGCCCAAAATGTTTGAGGGGATCGCATAGGAGGAAACTCGCCCAGCTCGCGCGATGTTAAGGCCAACAGCGTTTCCAAATACATCTACAACAGGACCGCCGCATTGGTTCGGTGCGAGTACCGAATCGTGTTGCATGATATTACGGAAGCCGGTCGATCGAGAACTGATTTCGCCGTTGACTTCCATTTCGGTTGGGTCGACTAGGAGCGCCTGAGTGAGATCCATCATTTGGGCCGTGAGCAACGATTTCTTTCCGTTTCGCAGGATCCCCAAGTTCACCCATTGGCCGGCCAACATACTTTGTAGTCGGGACACAACATCTCTTGCTGATTGCAATGAGTCGCCATCTATGGCGGTTATCAAGTCGCCTGCTTGCAGCCCAGCTCGATCCGCGCCGCTTCCAACGGTAACCGTTTCGACCACCGCTTCACCTGAGTTCGGAAGCTGAACCCCAAGCTTTGCTTTTTCGCTTTGAACATTGCGGCTAGCAACGCTCATCACACCAATTGCAATGGGCAGATTGCGAACGTCCGTTGTCGCCAGCCAGCCGCCAACTCGCAAACCCGAGGAAGTGTTCCATTGGATGGCTGGTAAATCCTTGCGTTCGATTTTGAGCAAAGCCAAGTCGAAATCGTTTCGTCTATACTTCACGGTCGCTTCGGCTTTTGTGCCGTCAAACAGTTTTACCTCGATATTATTGCCGGAAACTTCGCTCGACTTGCTAACGATCCAACCATCTTGCGAAACGATGGCGCCCAATGCAACTTGCCGGTTTCGCTCCAACACTTCAACCGTGGACTTCCATTTGTCTCCAACTGAGTCCCGAAAAGCACGCAGCATCGACTTTTGATTGCGCTGGTGAGCACGACTACTCTCGTCCTGAGATTCTCGACCGAATCGTCCTGAACCTGGCTGTTGGACCAAGCGAGATTTCCAAGGGGTCGCCGGTTCGGCGTCCGATTGATCCTCCGCAGCGTATTCTGACCGAACGTCGACAGTTTCGTCACTTGATCGGACGGCTACAAGAGCGTCCAAAAGGGGATCTCCCAAGGAGGCGTAGCCGACAATGCTTGCCGCAACAGCACCGCGAACAATCCAAGAAAAACTATTCTTCATCGGGACGTGCCTTAACTTGCTTCGAATCTAGAAATCCAACAGTCTCATTATAACAATGCAGGACACGACATTGGAGCTAATTATCTCTGACTCCCACGATTAATCGCACCGACATCAGTTTGCCTTCTCTTTGCAACTCGACGGTAACTTGTTCGCCTGGCGTCACAGAGTTCACAGCGGCGATCAAGTCATCGAATTTCCGGATCGGTTGGTTGTCGAATTTCAGGATTACGTCTTCGGCTCGGATGCCCGCTTTATCTGCCGGCCCTCTTGGTTCGACGCTGGCAATTTTGCAATTGGCATCGCCGTCCGAGGTCCCACGCACACCGATCGCCGGTTTAAATCCCGGCAGGCTGCCCCACTCCTCATATCGCACCATGCGGTCCCAGCTTTTATTGAACACGTCCACAGGTACGTGCATGTTTTCCTCTACTTCGACCCCAATCCGACTATGAATGCCAATCAATCGCCCCTCCAAATCGAACAACGGGCCACCGCTATCTCCACCGATCAAAGAGCAGTCAGTAAACAAGGTGCTTTTTTGGGTTTTGAGGAGTCGGCCGATTCGAACTACCGCGGGCCTGTCCCTCATCCAACCTCCGGGATGCCCTGTTGCAATGACCCATTGTCCCTGCTGCAAACTGGAGGATTCCCCGAGGGAAGCATGCGGCCAGGGATTCGTTGCCGTGTCTCGCGCGGATGTGATTCGCACCAAGCCAGCATCATCGTTTCGATTGACGCCCATGCTTTCACCCTCAAGTCGGGTTCCATCATGGAGTATGATTGCAACCTTTTTGTGCGGACGTCCGGCCACGTGAGCTGCCGTGAAAATGTAACCATCACCGGTGATAATGACGCCGGTTCCTTGCGTTGTGCCATGCTGAATATTGACAGTCACCAAGTTGACTTTTTCAGCAACTTTGATCTGTTGCTTTTCAAGCGAAATCAAATCCGCTTGATTGCGGGGCTCAAATAATCGTCCAATTCCTGGCTCCAAATCAACGGATGTGTACCCGGTGCTCTTCACTGCTTTGGGCGTTCGAGACTCTGGCAAAACAGGACGAAAAGAAGTGCGATCTTGCGACGCCTGAGGGAAATCCTGCGCAAGTCCGGTTGTTGCTATGCAGAGCAGCAGCATTAGTGATTGCACTCCGCGACGCGAGGTCCATGAGTGGTCGACGTTGCAGCATTTGCTGAGCAAGATAGACTCCGTATGCTTATTGTTGCAAGCAAACTAAGAAAAATCCGTATATAGGTTACGCGGGTTCGATTATTCGCTAACAAACTCCAAAATGAAACCCGTTTGACTCAAGAAACTCAAGAAAGCATCCGAGAGGGCCCGCAAATGCAGAGATTCCGTAGCGATCGTGCCGATTTATCCGGAGGAATCGGACATGTGCTCTAGATTGATCGTTGGGTGTGGCTACGTCGGAAGCCGAACTGCAGACCTTTGGCAAAAACGCGGTGACACCGTGTTTGCGATCACCCGTTCCCAGGCCCGCGCCCAGGAGCTCAGCCAACACGGAATCCAACCCATTGTCTGGAATTGGCTTGACGGTCGGCCGCCTGAAAACAATGGGTCGTCTGAAAACAACGCACTGTCGCAAACATTGCGGACGCAATCTGCCCCACCGCTAGCGACCCTCTTGATCGCTGTATCGCATGCACCGCAGCCCAACATTGCCTCGCAAGATACACACACTCGCGGACTGGCTAACTTGGTGCAGTTTCTTGAAACGATTGGCTTTGACACAGCGCAGACCAAATGGATTTATCTTTCGACAACTGGGGTGTTTGGACCATCCAATCCTGGCGACTGGGTCGATGAAAGCTCGCCGGTCGCGCCGGAAAGACCCGGCTCCATCGCAGCATTTGCGGGCGAGCAATGGATCGCGAAAAATATCCGGGCCAACGGGCGTGTCGTCCTTCGCCCGGTTGGAATTTATGGGCCAGGGCGTGTTCCTCGCTGGCAATCGATCCGAGACCAAATCCCTCTCCAAGTCAATCCGGAGAGTTACCTGAACCTTATCCATGTCGATGATCTCGCAGCCAGCATTGAATCAATCTCTGCTGTTACGACGCGATCGGATCTCTATTGTTTAAGCGATGGTGCGCCGGTTCTTCGCAAGGACTACTACCAATATGTTTCGGAACTTGGGAATTGGCCATCCCCCGTTTTTGAATCTTTCGTAGCAGGTCGGCCGGATCGAGCGAGCTCTCGCAGCGATGGTAATAAACGCGTTCGGAACAGCCGCATTCAATCCGAACTCGCAATTCCTCTGCGATTCCCCAGTTATCGAGAAGGATTGAGATCTCTGCGAAATGAATTCGGAAATGAGCCCGCAATGTGAAAGTCACCGGGACAATTCCGGGAATGGTGGCTGTTGGACGTTGCTCTTGTAGCTCGTTGCAGCCTAAAATCTCCTGCCACCAATTTTTTCAACTAAGGATCTAGATGCTCCAACGCAAACCCATTTTTCCGAATGTCATTGAACTCAACGTTCAAGCCGGCCATCTCATCGGCTGCAACGTGTATCTCATTCACGACGCCGACGAATGGGCGCTCATCGACATAGGTTACGAAGATTCGGTAGAGGAAGTTATCGATCTGATCCGCGAACTCGATTTCCCGCTCAGTAAATGCAAGGCTTTAATTGCCACGCACGCAGACGTTGACCATGGTCAAGGGTTTGCGAAAGCGAAACAGATTCTAAAAACAATCGTCGCTGCCCATCCAAAAGCCGCCGCGTTGTTGGAGTCAGGGGACAGACTGCAGACATTTGCTGAAATCCATGCGCAAGGAATCAGCGAGGCAATGCCACCAGTAGCCGTGGAAAAGCATGTGAATGACGGCGACTTCATTCAGATTGGCAACATCAAACTCGAGGTGTGGTCAACGCCAGGACATGCGGATAGTCAGTTGGCATTTCGCCTAAACAATTTGCTTTTGAGCGGGGATAACATCTATCGCGATGGTGGCGTGGGTGCAATCGACGCGCATCATGGAAGCGACATACCTTCTTTCATAAGGTCGTTGGAAAGGATTCGGGACTCCGATGTCGAATGGCTTTTGCCCAGCCACGGTCCCTATTTCCGAAAAGACGTGGCCATGATCAACAAGGTTCTGGAAAGGCTCAACGGCTATCTCCACCTTTCCGATTTCGGGACTTGCGCGATCGACTGGCCACTGATGAAGCAATGGGAACAGGAGATTGCGGAGGGCCGATTGCCCTATTGAAATGCTTAGTCCTGAGCCTTCAACCGAACCAAAGCCGGATCAACCACAAGACTTGATGCAACAGCTGTTGCGGTCCCGGATTCTCATTTTTGTGATGCTTTTTGGCGTAACCGGTTTTCTTGGTCTGCCAATTTTGTGGATCAGCCCCACTTTTTCCAAAGCGGAAAAGTTAATTTGGACGGTTATCAACGTTTTATACACCTCCGCTTTGATTAGTATTTGCGCTTTAATTTGCTGGTGGGCGTATAGCCAGATCACTTGGTAAACGAGTCGGAAAAGGGTTTTTTGATCATTTGCTCGTCTGGTAACGAATCCGTTTGCGCGACACCGATCAACAAAACCCCCTAAATAGCCCAGGCCTCGAATCTTGCGTAGTCTTCTTGAATTACGAGGGATTCAAGGTATCCTCAATAGTTGTAGATTGAATTGCGAGGTAACGCAGTTCACTGGTCCAGACTTGGAGGAGCGTCATGAAGAATTCTTTGTTGAAATGGCTTTCGGCGCCAACGCTTTTCGCGTTGGTTTTTGCAGCAACTAACCCAGTGGAAGCTGGTTACGGATCTAGTGGAGGAAGCAGCGGCTACGTGACTGGCAACGGTTCAAACGGTGGTTACGGCTCGAGCGGTGGTAATGGCTCGAGCGGTGGTTACGGTTCGAGCGGCGGATCCGCTGGCGGATACGGTTCGTCCGGTGGACAACAGGTAGGGCCGCTTCGACGACTTCATGCTCGCATTCACGATCGAGTCCATACAACCGTCGCTCGACGCGCTTCCTATGGTTCTTCCGGCGGATCCTACGCGTCAAGCCACGGAAGTTCCGGCGGCGGTTCTTCGGGTGCGTACCGAGGCGGCTCGTCCGGCGGCCATAGCTACG
>JBBRGW010000185.1:0-7964 GCA_038223525.1 Pirellulales bacterium | reverse complement strand
ATGACCCCATGAGGCGTACACGGTAGGAAACGCGGTCGACCTTGAGAAATCAAGCCTACATTCTCTGGCGCGAAAGCATCAACATCTTTAGAGGGCAACACCGCATCGAGCACTTGCCGCTCATTGATTTGTTGAGGAAGGGGCAGTTGGACCAAAATCCCGTGAATCTTGATGTCGGCGTTAAGAACCGCCAGAAGATCCAGTAGTTCTTTCGTAGTCGTGCTGCTCGGCATTCGAAAAAGCCTGCTTTGCATTCCAGCCTTTTCGCAAGCAATCTCCTTGTTGCGAACATAGACTTGACTTGCTGCGTCGTCGCCGACGAGGACCGCGGCTAGGCAGGGCGTAATACCACGCTGTTCCACCAAAACAGCCACCTCCTCAGCGATCTCCTTGCGAATTTGTAAAGCGATCGCTTTGCCATCTAAAATACGTGCAGTCATTAGAATAGTTACTTAAGAGGTTGGTTGTGCTGGTCTACTGTTTCGGGATGTTATCAAAAGCGACGTTTGTTATATTGTTGGAGTGGGTGGCTCGTCGAGCCGCCCAGTCGTCTTTCGCACCATTCAAGTTCACACGATAGAAAACCTCTCCTAAATGGCCGACAACGAAAATACCGCCGAAGAAAAACTCAGCCCTGTCGAGGGAATGAAGACCGCGAGCAACTATCTCCGCGGCAGCATCGGTGCTGAACTCGAAGCACCTACAGACCACTTCGGCAAAGACGATATCCAACTCTTAAAGTTCCACGGAACTTACCAGCAAGACGATCGCGAAGCCAGAGGCGCTGCCACCGAAAGCGGCAAATCGGAAAAGGCTTATAGTTTTATGGTGCGCAGCCGCATTCCAGCTGGCATCATGACCAGCTCGCAATTGCTCGCCCATCTCGACCTCTGCGATGAAATCGGTAACACGACGCTCAAAGTGACGACTCGGCAAGGATTGCAGTTGCATGGCATCCTCAAGTCCGACCTGCGTCAGTGCATTCGACGCATCAACGACGTCCACTTGAGCACCTTGTCCGCGTGCGGCGACGTTAACCGAAACGTGATGGCTTGCCCTGCTCCTTACAAAGACAATATCCGACCTGTGATCCAGCAATTGGCTTACGACTTGGCGATGCATTTGGCTCCAAGTACAAAAGCTTATTATGAGCTTTGGCTCAAAGATCCCGACTCTGGTGAGGAAACTCTCGAAGGGGGCAGCGACGAAATAATCGAGCCCATTTATGGCAAAACCTACCTGCCGAGAAAATTCAAAACCGCGATCGCTTTGCCGGACGACAACTGCACGGATGTTTACACAAATTGTTTGGGCTACATTGCAGTCATCCGCGAAGGCACGGTAATTGGCTACAACGTCGTGGTTGGTGGGGGACTAGGTATCACCCCGAGTGCAAAGAAAACGTTTCCAAGGCTTGCGACACGCATGGCTTTCGTCACGACCGAGGCAGCGATAGGTGTCGCAGAAGCGGTTGTCAAAGTCCAGCGCGACTTCGGCTTCCGAGGTGACCGCAAGCGAGCTCGCCTCAAGTATTTGATCCACGACGAAGGGATCGAATGGTTCCGCGGTAAAGTCGAAGAATATTATGGTAGCAAATTGGACGACTGCACCGATGACGATGTGCGTGAGCACAACGACCATATGGGATGGGACGCTCAAGGTGATGGGAAATGGTTCTATGGATTCAACGTCGAGAATGGACGCCTTTACGATAACGAAGATCGTGCTTGGAAAGCCGCCCTCCGAGACATCTGCCAAGAATTAAATCCTGAGATAAGACTCACTGCGCATCAAAGCATCTTGTTCTGTGACATTGAGGAAAAGAACAAGAGCAAGCTCGAGAGCCTTATCAAGAAACGAGGTTTGCCTCTTTCTGAGGAGATCTCTAACGTGCGCAGGTGGTCTATTGCTTGTGTTGCGATGCCAACCTGTGGATTGGCGATTACAGAAAGCGAGCGAGTCCTTCCAGGCTTGATTGACGACTTGGAAAAAGTCCTTGCCGAAATGGACTTGGACAAAGAGTTGTTTACGTTGCGCATGACCGGTTGCCCGAACGGTTGCGCTAGGCCTTATAACGCCGACATCGGTTTGGTCGGCAAAGCGAAAGGCAAGTACACGATGTACGTAGGTGGTACACGCCTCGGTACGCGTCTCGCCTTTATTTTTAAAGATCTTGTACCTTTCGAGAGTATTGTATCGACGCTCAAACCGCTTTTTGTAGCCTTCAAATCGCAACGAAACGGTTCGGAAACGTTTGGCGACTTTTGCTCAAGAATCGGCAACGAACAACTCAATAAATTGCATGATGAAGCACTGTAGAACCTTTGTCTCAACGGTTCTACGCACCAATGCAGAAATTTTATAGCGTGATAAGCCGAAGATCGCCTGCTCACGGTTCATTCGAACAGTTAGTGTCCCGTTTCGTAGTAGACGAGGCTATGAGTCCCGCAGTTCAGGACTCGTAGCCTCGTCCGCTACGGTCTCTAACGCATTCTGCCTGATGGAGTATTCCTTGGTTGCTAGTGCATCGTTGCTTACTCCTGCGATCTTGTAGATCCTGTCTGAAAGTTAGTTTAGGCGAACGCTAAGCAAACTTCTTCAAACTCTCTCGAACCGCGGGATTCGAGAGCAGTTCAAAAAACAGTTCTCGCTCCGCTCGAAAGCCTGCCTCACGCGATTCCTCAATCCCCAGTTCAATCGCTCTGCAAATGGATGATTGCGATTGCGATGTCCTCCCTCGGACGGCAAAAGTGTCGTCTAAAGTTGTGGGATTTACTGATAGTTTCCTGGCTAACCACTCCTCAAGCGGTTTGGATTCGGTTCGTAGTGGAAGCCCATCCAAGACTTCGATTAATTGCTCTTCGACGTTCAACGGACCTAGGAGTCCGTCGACTAAATGAAACTCAAGAGCCTGTTTTGCATCGATGGGCCCACCATCCAGCAACATCGGCAATCCATTCTCCATTCCAACAATTTCAATGAGTCGTTGCGTACCGCCCCAACCTGGCATCAAGCCTAGCTTGGCCTCGGGCATTCCCAAACGAGTCGTCGGCTCATCGATCGCAAATCGAAAACGACAAGCCATCGCAAACTCAAGCCCACCACCCAGACATGGTCCTTGAATGATTGCGACAGTGTTTCCCTTAAACTCTTCGAGTCGAGACAAAGCAGCTTGCCCATTCGACAGAAGCGTTTGAATCTGAGAGTCCGAGTCGATGGACAGTATGCGACGCAAGTCGGCGCCGACAATGAATCCTTTTTTCTTGGCGCTTCGAAACACCAGTGGCAATTCACTCGAGGAGACCCTTGGTTGATCTAGGATCTGCAACAGTTCCTCGAAGACCTCTTCAAAAAGAACATTCACCGAGCGTTCCGCCACATCAATCCATACGGTGACACGGTCATGTTGCTCGAGATCGACTCGAAAGTGGCGTAGTGCTGCAATCATCTTTGATCCATCGGCAACCAATTGCGAGTGGCCGGTCCAATGTAATCCGCAGAAGGCCGAATCAGCCGATTGTCCGCGCGCTGTTCGAAAATATGAGCTGCCCAGCCAGTGATTCGAGATAGGACGAACAACGGGGTGAACATCGCCGTGGGAATCCCAAGGCATCTAAATGCGGAGGCACTGTAAAAGTCGAGGTTAGGGAACATCTTCTTTTCCCGACGCATGACTTGTTCAATCCTCTCGGAAATGTCGTACATGCTTTGTTCCCCAACCGATTCGCAAAGGCGCTTGGACCATTGTTGAACGATATCGGACCTAGGATCGCATAGCTTGTACACGCGATGCCCAAAGCCCATGATTTTCTCCTTGCGACCGAGCATTTCCATCAGTTGTGTTTCCGCTTCCTCGGGAGTTGAAAACTTCTCGATCAACTCCATCGCCGCTTCGTTTGCGCCGCCGTGCAGCGGACCTCGCAAAGCGCCGATCCCAGCGGTGATGGCTGAATGAAAATCGGAGAGTGTCGAGGCGACAATGCGTGCGGTAAATGTCGACGCGTTGAACTCATGTTCCGCATAGAGGATCAGTGCGACATCAAACGCTCGACGATGCATCTCAGTTGGTAATTTGCCATGCAGCATCTGGAGAAACTGCCCGGCGATCGACTCTGCATCGATTTCCGTGTCGATGCGGTCACCACTATTTTGAAAATGATACCAATAGACCAAGATCGAGGGCATGCAAGCCAAAAGGCGTTCTGCGGCCGGGACTTGATCTGAAAATGACCTTTCCGGTTCCAGGCTACCTAACCCAGAACAGGCGGTCCGAAGCACATCCATCGGGTGGGTTGAGGCTGGTAGTTGCTCCAGCATTGATTTCAACCGTGTCGGTATAGCCCGTCCCGCTTTTAGCCTCTTATTAAAGCCGGTCAACTCCACTGAGTTGGGCAAGGCACCGTAGAGAAGCAAATACGCAACCTCCTCGAAGCTCGCATTTGCGGTCAAATCCTCGATCGAGTAGCCGACGTAGGTTAGCCCAACACCATCAACGCCGACAGTACTCAAGCTGGTTTGACCCGCAACGATTCCTTCTAGTCCACCACGGTTTGTTTTGTTCAAGATTTTTGCCTTTGTTGATCGACACGTTTCTCGGCATTTAGATAATTAAGAATTTGGTAGAGCTCGTCGCGAGTCTGTAGCTTATCGAGAATCGACTGCTGCGACCCGGTAGCGCGGATCGTTTCATAGGCAATTTTTGCAGCGGCGTTCATAGCCCTAAATGCCGTCAGTGGATACAACGCCATCTGAACACCTGCGGACTGGAGTTGCTGTAACGTAAAAAAAGGAGTGCGACCAAACTCGGTCAGATTGGCCAACACGGGGACTTGCACCGCGTCGGAAAATCGGCGAAAGTCATCGAGCGTTTCTACCGCTTCGGCAAAAATCATATCAGCGCCTGCCGAAACATAATCCTTGGCACGCTGGATGGCAGCGTCGATCCCTTCCACGGCAACGGCATCGGTGCGGGCCATCACGACAAACGCAGGATCCCTTCGGCTTGCAGCAGCTGCTGCCACTCGAGCTTGCATTTCCGAGGTATCTACGAGCTCCTTCCCTGGTCGGTGTCCACAGCGTTTTGCGGCCACTTGGTCTTCCATGTGAACGGCCGCTACTCCAACGCGTTCAAGTTCCCGAATCGCTCGCTTTATCGTGAGTTCCGTTCCCCATCCAGTGTCAATATCGACGAGCAACGGGAGCGCACAAGCGGCAGTAATGCGAGCAGCATCCGAGACCACGTCGTTTAAGCTGGTAATTCCCAGATCGGGCAAACCGTGCGAAGCGTTTGAGACCCCGGCTCCTGAAAGATAGATCGCATGGAAACCAGCCCGTTCCGCTTGCATCGCGCTGAGAGCGTTGATGGCACCAACAATCTGGAGTGGGTATTCGGTTTCGAGAAGCGCTCGGAAACGATTTCCCGGACTGGATTCAGACATGGACCACTTTCCTAAACGAAGTTATGAGTTCTTAGGCGAGCGGAAGGCTGTGTTATACCAGTCGTAGTTTGGGACCATTGTCCCGAACGAATCAACGGACGGGACATTGGTCCCATCCTACGGTAATTTCCATTATGCCGATCGCCTTGCCTCAATCTTCTGCGATCCAACGCAACCACGCAATCCTGAATCAGGAACTACACGATAGCATCGAGCAACCCGCTCGGTGCCTCGCCCATTCGGGTCTCTTTTGCATGTACGCCTCCCTGTTTGGCTGAACATGGTAAGGGTCCTTCAGTAGCTGAAGCAGTTTGTTTACTTCGCTATAATCCCCTTGCTCTGCCAAATCGATCGCTTGCTGAGCTAGGTAATTGCGAAGTACGTAAATCGGATTGACGAGATCCATTTGTGTGGCTCGGTCCTCGTTGCGTTGCCCGTCTCGGATCAGCCGTTGCAGGTACAACTGCATCCAATCCCGAGTCTGGAGCAAGATTTTTTCGGAAACCTGCGACGCATCATAGTAAGCTTCGCTCAAATGGTTTTTAACCCATTCTGTTGTTACCCGTTCGCAGATTTGTTCTTCAGACATTCCTTCGATTTCGATGCGACCAAGCGATCTGTAGAAGAGTGTCATGTCCGTCTCAACCAACTGAAGCACTTGGTCCAACTTTTCGATCAATGTACCATCGGTTGCCTCGTCAAAGGCCCGTAATCCGAGCTTGCTCGCTATCATCGTTTGGTAGGATGACTTAAAGCAATCGACATAGCGATCGAGGCCCGCTTGCAACGGTGCCTCCTGTTCCAATAGTGGCCAAAGAGCGTTAGCGAGCTGCAGCAGGTTCCAATGCGCGATTTGCGGTTGTTTACCAAATGCATAGCGATGATGGGAAGCATCGGTTGTATTCGGAGTCCAATCGGAATCATACCCCTCGAGCCATCCGTAGGGACCATAGTCGATCGTCTGGCCCAAAATAGACATATTGTCGGTATTCATCACGCCATGCACGAACCCCACTCGCATCCAATGAACGATCATCTCCGCAGTCCGCTGGCAGATTTCCATGAACCAGTCGGCGAAAACTGTCGGCGACGACAGATCCAGGTGCGGGTAGTTGTTTTTGATAGTAAATTCGGCAAGCTGGCGAAGTATCTCGAGTTCTTTGCGTTGGCTCAACAGTTCAAAGTTACCGAAACGTACAAAGGTTGGCGCGACACGGCAAACGATAGCACCTGGCTCTTGGCGAGGTCGGCCATCGTAGAACATGTCGCGAGTCACTTGCTCACCGGTGACGACCAAACTCAAAGCACGCGTTGTAGGAACTCCCAAATAGTGCATCGCTTCGCTACAAAGAAACTCGCGCACCGACGATCGCAATACGGCTAGTCCATCACCGGAACGCGAATACGGGGTCGGTCCAGCGCCCTTGAGTTGCAGTGTCCATAGTTGCCCGTCCGCCGCGGCTGCCTCTCCTAGATTAATGACGCGTCCATCACCGAGTTGCCCAGCCCAATTGCCAAACTGATGGCCACCATAACAAGCCGCATAGGGCTTCATCCCCTTCAAAAGTACGTTGCCCCCGAAAACAGCAGCCGCCTGTTTTGTCACCATCCAATCCGAATCGAAATCCAGCCATGACGCCATTTCACTCGAGAAAGCCACGACAACAGGATCGCAGACCTGGGTCGGATCGACCAACGAATAGCAAGCCCCATGCACTTGCCTGGAACGATTACGCACCTCGCTATCGCCAGGGAGGGAATTGACAAAGCGACTTTCAAAGTTTTGCATCGAGCGAGTTCTTTTTTACGTGGAAATGAAACGCATCGAAGGAGTATACGCACATGCGGATTGGTGTTCCGATCTTATCGGCGAGGGGACGGCGGCAAAAAGAACACTAATCAACGCTAATCTCCACTGATGCAAATTCCGGTTGAATGCAATCCACGACTTACCACTCGATCCTTCGAAGCGAATCGCTGCCGCCAATCAATCGCCTGCGTCTCTATCGACCGCCCGCGTCCGCGTTTTGCGTGGCCGAGTGCGCCCAAAAATGTGGTCAATTCTTTTTTCGCTTTAAAGTCACTCTTGCAAACGTGGAGGGCTTGTCGGTGTCGTCAATGTTGTCAATTGCCGACGACCATCTATCTCCATCGCGGTTGTACGCGAAAGTATTGTGAATACCAACCCCCCTTCAGATTTCCACACGAATGGGATTTGTTCGCCGTTTGGTTTTCCGTGTCCGACGCCTTCTGCAGCAAGGTTTGTCGTGCCGGTATTGTCCAGCCACACGCTTACGAAGAACTCATGGACGAGTGGATGCGTTAACGAGTGGAAACACTTCGACGCTCACCCCACGCGAGCCGATTGCGTGATCGAATGGGCGCGATGGTTTTGCTAAACCATTCAATTCAAACAAATCCGTTTCGCAATTGTCAACGGTGACTTCGCTTAGCGGATAAGGGGTATGGCTAACTCGCCCACTCAGCATCCCTCCATTGCGGTCCATAGAAAATAACAAGTATCTT
>JBBRGW010000184.1:0-8016 GCA_038223525.1 Pirellulales bacterium | reverse complement strand
GCTTGTCCAAAAGAAGTCGTTGACCGACAAGTCTAGTTCGCTGGTTACGATCGTTGATTTGCCGGTGAACGTCCCGTCTTGATTGCATGGTTGCAACAGCAAGTTCCATTTGTCCGCTTCGTAGCCTGGTTTGATTTGCGTTCGGTATGCGACCTGCTTTCCGTCCGGGCTAAATTTAGGGCAACTATCGGCTGCTGGATTGGATGCAGTTAAGCTAGGCCACTCGGTGCTTTTGTTATCGAGGCCAACGCGGCAGATATCATGGTTGGTACTCCATGACTCGCCGGTCTTTGGAACCGCTGTAAACAGCAGAGACTTGCTATCGGGTGTAAACGTAAAGTCGTCCCCAACGCTGAAAGTAGTACTGGTTGGATAAGCGTCGCGATCACCGGGAGTGACGTCCCTGCATTGGCTTCCATCCACATGGATCACGAAGAGATGGTTCCGTTTGTCTTCGACGTAGGAGTCCCAGTGACGGTAAAACAACCGTGTGAATGTTTTTGCTTTGACTGGGTTGGACGCAACGGTTTCTTCGTCTGTTTTGTTCTTGGCATCGGATTCTGAAAATGGCAGCTCGCTCCACTTCGGATTGACGGCTGAGTAGAATGCGATTTTCGTGCTGTCAGGGGACCATATCCCTCCGCTTGCACCGGTGGAAATATTGGTAAGCTTGACGGGCTCCCCACCGGCCGTCATGTCCAAGACATAGAGTTGGGAAACTCCGCTACGATTGGATTCGAACAAGATCTTGGTGCCGTCTGGTGACCAACGCGGGTGCGTGTCAGCTTTGCCGGAGTGGGTAATTTGACGCGGAGGTTTGTTGATATCTACAAGCCAAAGCTGTGTTGTTTTGGCGTTCTTTGCGGGATCGGAAATAGTGGTAACCTGGTAGGCGATTTGGTTCCCTTTGGGACTTAGTTGAGGGTCCGCGACGCGAGCAAGGCGGTACAGGTCTTCTAGTTTCATCGGGTGAGGGTCGATCGCCATTGCAGACGGGGCAACTGTAATAGAGGAGAGAAGACAAATGGCCAGACCAACAAATGCGAGTCGATGAAGCATAGTTTTGGACGGGAGTGAGTTCCCAGTATTTGGAATGCGAATGCGAGAAACGGCCAGCAGCGAGAAACGGCGAGCACCGAGAGGAGTGCTATCATAACCGTTTGGGTTCCTGCATGCTACGGCCCTGCGACTCGCCGGCCATACAATTTGCCTAGGCAGCACGATAAACACGGGTGTGTGTAAAGAAATCATAAATCGTGTGCTAGACGTATCCATCTGGGCCGTTGAAATGGCCGAAGAATAAGCTTCACGATGGTGTGCGCAAGGCGGCGGCACTTCGCATAACGAAAAATTTTCGAGGTCTCTTCTGGCGCTAAATGCGTTTTGAAAAGGTGCAAGGGATGGCAAACGAGTCCGAACGCGGCTTTCGAGGTTGGATTTACGCAATTTTGGTTGCGATTTGTTTGATGCTAATCTTCTTTGCTAGCGAGAGCTTTTCGCGAGTCAAGCAACCAGGCTTTGATCATGCTCCACGAACGTCGCATCTGATTGTTTCGACCAAGCCCAAGATGTTCCCGAAGATTGCGACCGAGTCGAACCCTTTGGAGATCGAATCCATGAGTGGCCCAATCGAGTCGGCCACATGGCTTGATTATCGAATCGCGCCAAGCAATTCGCTCGCTCTTTTGGAACCACCAGCGGGCGTTCGGCTCGCTGCCCCAACGGCTTCCGGAGTCGGTTCGGATCCATTCCTGGAACCTAGCCGCAACCCACGAACACCCTCGCTGCTCGCCGAGTCCGCTGCTAATGAACCGCAAACCGTCGCAACGAATGTTTCAAACAATCGGCCATTTGAGAGCGGCGAGGAACTCGAACGCGGTCCGTTCGCGAGCGATCACTTACCAGCAACAACCAATAACACATGGCCAAATTCCATTCGCCTTTGGAATGAAATCGAAAAAGTAAAAGTCTTGGCCTCCGGCAGATCGCACGCACAGACGCAGGAATGGGTCGGCGGAATTGGGACCCAATACGCCCGTTTGACAGAACAGAAAATTACGGACCCAGAATCTAGTACGATTCTTAATCAATTGCATCAGATTGCTGACGAGGGAGTGACGCTCGCTGGGCAAGTGCTTGAAAAGGAGCAAGAGTTATCAAGCGAAATCGCAAGGCTGTCGTACTCGATTGAGCGTCGCGTCTCAGTCTGGAATGCCGTCAGCGCGTGCGTGGGCAAAGGCAAAGCGCATTTCGTATCTACTCGACGGCATGAGGTGGATTCAGGGAGTTTGAAACAGTGTTTGGCGGATGTCAAAACGGCCATTGAGAAGACAGGGGATGCGAGCAGTTGGAAACAGTATCTAATGTTAGACTCGCTCGACAAACTTGCTTCCAAAGCAAACATGGGCGGACAATCTGACGTGGATCTGGTTCGACAGTTTCTGGGGCGAGTGACAGACAGTCGTGTGAGTCGGGAACAGCGCGGAGTACTAGCATCAACGGAAGTTCACAAACTGGCCGACCAAGTGCATCCCATGTCTATTGCCCCTGTCGACTATCGCAAGCTAGTCGAAGATATCGAAACAATAGAGTCTGATCCCATCCATCGATGCAGCAAGAGCTTGGCGGACTCGATGCAATCGCTAAGATTTTCGGAGTATCCCGAGCAAGCGAATGTCGCGCAGGCGATCGGGATTCACTATCGCAATGCAAACCTTCGTATCGCAGTATCGGAAGAGTTTGTAAACCGAATGTTGCCAGCACAGTCCACGATCCAGAAGCCGGTTAAGCAGAACATCCTTGGAGCGGAAACGCGAGGAGCGAGCGAAATCCAAACCAAACTGCATGTCGACTTCATAAAAGATCCGAGTGCATTAAAGATTGCACTGAATCTCGATGGCGATATCAGTAGCCGGACTCAATCAAGCCGTCATGGCGCGACGTTCTACAACTCTTCCGTGGCCAACGTCAACACGGTGCGTGAAGTTACCATTTCGAATCAAGGGATGAACATCAATGGTCGCCCTGCAACCGTCGAATCCAAAGACTCGCTAAGGAAATTTTCGACGGATTGGGATCGACTGCCTATTCTTGGCGATATGGTTCGCCAATTTGCACACAATGAGTTTGTTCAAGCTCGACCGATCGCGAAGCGGATCATGCAAAAGACTATAGCCAAGCAAACCGACGAGGAGTTTGACAAGCAACTGCAGGAGAAGGTCTCGACCGCAAACTCGCAATTCAATACCCGATTGCTCGGTCCTCTTCACTCGCTCAATCTACAACCGATGGTTGTCGATATGCAGACGACTGATACGAGATTGATTGTTCGCTATCGAATTGCTAGTTTCGATCAGCTTGCCGCGTATACCTCCAGGCCGATTGCGCCCAGCGACAGCCAGATGTCGCTCCAAGTTCATCATTCGGCGTTCAACAATATGGTTAGCCAAGTGGTCGATGGCGATCGAGACTGGACGATGCAAGAGTTGTCGGACAAAATTTCGGACCTGATGCAACAACCTCGCAAAGCATTGCCGGAAGATGGTCCGAACGATGTAACCGCTCGGTTCGCCGAGGATCGACCGATCACGGTGGAGTTCGAGGACGGCCGGATGACGCTCACATTGCGGATCGCTTCGCTGGTGCAACCAGGCCGGATTCATCTCAAGAATTTCATCATTCGAACTTCGTATCTGCCAACAGTGGATGGGTTGCAGGCCGAGTTGACACGAGACGGAGTCATCAGTGTTGACGGTCCGAAACTCGTGTTTCGAGATAGGGTACCATTGCGAGCGATATTTTCCCGGGTCTTCTCAAACCGTTCATCGATTCCCATGGTATCGGAAGAATTGCTAAACGATCCGAGAGCGAAGGGGCTAGCTGTGTCGCAACTCGTTCTCCACGATGGGTGGTTGGGTGTAGCCGTGAGCGCAGAAAACTCACCTCATATTGCGATCGTCAAGGCGGCACAGGAAAACCTGCAGCGCTAATCTAGCGGTGATCCATTGTTGTACGACGCTCCGCGTCGTATAAATCACGAGTCTTGGATCCTAGGAAAGTACTCATCACGCTCTGCGTGATGTTGCCTCAAAAACCCTAGGTTTTTGAACTGCGGAAATCACGCGGAGCGTGATTGGTACTTTAAAATCACGACGCGGAGCGTCGTGCAACGCTGGTTTTGCGGAGCAAAAGGCGACGATGTTTTGGGCCTTGCCCTAAATGTCGTCCTGGATATCTTCTTTAGCGTTGGCACCGCGGTCTTTGTCCGCCCGCCGGTCCAGACCGGCTCGTTCCATTAACGAAGACCGGAGGGACATGTCGATTTGATCGTCGTCTGCAGGAGGAGGTCCCATCGCACCGAGGTCTTCGGGGTTGTAGCGAATTTCGTATTGGTGTTTGGCGATGGTAATAATGACGCCTGGATCCAATCTTTTCCGTGTGACGCGATAGCCGTTGACCTTGGTACCATTTCGGCTTTCCAAATCCTTGATAAACCAATATCCTTGTTCGAGGGTCATGCGACAGTGCTGCCCAGAAACATTGGCGAAACGCAGGACGATGTCGCAATTGTCTCGACGGCCTATGAGGATGCGGTCTTTTTTGAGAGGGATATCTTCACCGCCACCGGTGGGTGCTAGGAATCCAAAGTTGGCCATGACTGCACCTTAGAAGATCCGAGAATAAAGACGAGTCCAGGTTCGCAATTGTTACAGACGATCTATTTACTGTACGTCCCAAAAAATCATGAGTCAACAAGTCGCTTGCGATTACGACTCAGCGAGCGAAAATTTACATTGAAAAGGTGGCCCATCCATGCCGAAAGTGACGATTGTATTCGGTTTTCTTCTATGCGGTTTGTCGGCGATTGTTCTGCTGCTAAAGCAGGAGTTCAAATTGGGTACTTGGCTGATTCCATCGGGAGTCGGACTACCTTTGATCGTGTTGGGGATAGTAGCCGCAAGGAACGCAGCGTCACGGATGCACGTGATGCATGCGGCCGTAACGCTCGCTTTGCTCGGTGGCCTGTTGTCTTTGGTTCAGGGAATTCGACAATTGGTCGGACTTCTCTTTCAAGGAAAAGAGGTCCTACCGTTAGCTGCTGGAATGATTTGGGCGATGGCAATACTCTGTTTTATTTTTGTTGGATTGTGTGTTCAATCGTTTATCGCAGCTAGAAAAGCGAGACAGTCGAACGCTAAGTAGCGAGATTGAGCCGCGGGCGCTAGCCGCGTGGGTCGATACCACTTCTTTGAAACGCGGCTAGCGCTCGCGTTGTAAGTCCAGTTAAGGAGCGATGCAACATGACAGCCAAGTGGATTTCCATCAAACTCGCCAGGCAAGCAGAGTCGATCGGACAAACCGTAGAGGTGCGAGGTTGGGTGCGAACGCGACGCGATAGCAAGGGTGGATTCAGCTTCATCGAGCTTAACGATGGAAGTTGCTTTAGCAATTTGCAAATTGTTGCCGATGGAAGCCTTTCGAACTATCAATCCGAGATCACTTCATTGCACGTGGGCAGTAGCGTTGTCATCTCGGGCGAGATCAAGGCAAGCGCTGGCCAAGGGCAAGCGACCGAAATGTTTGCCCACCATGTGCGAATCACAGGGCTTGCGAGCGCCACGGATTACCCGCTGCAAAAGAAGCAGCATTCGTTTGAGAAGCTGCGCGAGTGGGCGCATCTTCGCCCACGCACCAATACATTCGGGGCTGTTGCACGCGTTCGAAATCGATTGAGTTTTGCGACGCACGAATTCTTTCAAAACGATGGCTTCCTTTACATCCATACACCCATCATTACCGATAGCGACTGCGAAGGTGCGGGTCAGATGTTCCGTGTTACTACGCTACCGTTGGACAAACTGCCGATGGTCAACGGTAAGGTCGACATGAGCCAAGATTTCTTCGGTAAGTCTTCCTATTTGACTGTCAGCGGCCAACTCGAGGGAGAAACGTACGCGACAGCCTTGGGGAAAATCTACACGTTTGGTCCCACCTTTCGAGCCGAGAATTCCAACACTTCCCGACACTTGTCCGAGTTCTGGATGATCGAGCCTGAAATGGCTTTTTTTGAACTTGCGGACAACATGACGTTAGCGGAGCGTTATTTGAAACACATGATCGGAGATGTACTCTCGCATTGCCCCGAGGATATGGATTTCTTTGAGAAGCGTGTGCAGCCCGGTGTTTTGGCCGCGTTGCAATTGGTGCTCGACAAACCATTCACGCATATGTCCTACACTGAGGCTGTCGATATCTTGACCAAGAGCGGTGAAAAATTCGAATACCCGGTGGCATGGGGAATCGACCTGCAGGCAGAGCACGAGAGATTTATCACGGAGAAGCATGTGCAAGGGCCAGTCATCCTTTTTAATTACCCGAAGGAGATCAAGTCGTTTTACATGCGTCTCAATGACGACGGCAAAACGGTTGCGGCGATGGATGTTTTAGTTCCCGGAGTTGGTGAGATCATCGGCGGTAGTCAGCGCGAAGAACGATTGGATGTGCTGACCGAACGAATGGTTGCCTCGGGGCTCAAGACGGAGGACTACTGGTGGTATCTGGACCTAAGGCGATTTGGATCGGTACCGCATGCCGGGTTTGGTCTGGGCTTGGAACGTATGGTGCAGTATACCACTGGGATGGCCAATATTCGCGACGTGATTCCGTTCCCGCGTTCGCCTGGCAACTGCGACTTCTAAACCCAATGTAGTTTGGGACCATTGTCCCGAACGGAGCATAGGACGGGACAATGGTCCCATCCTACATGCGACGACGAGAAGAACTTTGAGTGACATCCTGCGAGTGATTTGTTCCCGATACTTTACTAACATCAAAACAAACAAACGAACTTGACTGAGTTGGATATGTCCTCATTGTTTGCGCGTGCAAGTGGTCTGCTGCTGCATTTAACTTCGCTTGCCGCCAGGCCCCTGGGCTGCGGGTCGGATAATCAGCCTGGAACCGATGGACCCTGGAGTTCGGGCGACCTTGGTTCGGGTGATCTGGGTCCGTCCGCCTACGAGTTCGTTCGGTTTCTCAAGCGTTCTGGCCAGCGTTGGTGGCAGATCTTGCCCACTGGTCCGACGGGTTATGGGTTCTCGCCCTATCAATCGCCTTCCTCTTTCGCGGGCAATTCACAGCTAATCAGTCCAGCACTTTTAGTTCGCGATGGACTACTTCGGTTAGAAGATTGGCACGACGCGGCGCGAAGCTGTTCAACGAGCGTAAAGACGAAAACTGATATCGCCCATTTCGAGTTGTCAGCTAGCGTTCGCATGGAATTGCTTCGCATGGCCTTCCGACGCTTTCAAAATGCGAAGTCGTACTTGAACGCTGAGTTCGATTCGTTTCGAAAAGCCAATCAAGACTGGCTGGCAGAACACTGCCTTTTCACCGCATGCAAGAATTTTCACCAAGACCGAGCGTGGGGTGACTGGGAAGAGCCGCTTAAGCGTCGCGAACAAAACACGCTCCTTGCTTGGGCTGATAAACTGCGAGTGCCCTGCGAGTTTGAAGCGTTCATCCAGTTCTGCTTTGATCGGCAGTGGCAGGAGCTACGAGGTTACTGTCGGGAGAACGGAGTCGGCATCGTAGGTGACATACCGATTTTCGTAGCGATGGATAGCTCGGACGTATGGTCCCAGCAGCATTTGTTCGAGCTAGACGACCGCGGCGATCCGACGGTTGTTGCGGGCGTTCCGCCAGACTACTTTGCTGTTTTAGGGCAACGCTGGGGAAATCCACTTTATCGTTGGAGCGAACACCAGCGAACGGGCTACGAATGGTGGAATCGTCGCTTCAAACGCATTCTGCAACTTTGCGACCTAGTGCGCATCGATCACTTCCGTGGGTTTGAAGCCTATTGGGAGATCCCGGCTTTGATGCCGGACGCTCGAGTGGGGGAATGGAGGCCTGGGCCTGGCGATGATTTCTTTCATGCGTTGCAACAATCGTTCGGAAATGAGTTGCCCGTGATCGCCGAAGATTTAGGATTCATCACCGACGAAGTTAGAAATC
>JBBRGW010000183.1:0-8053 GCA_038223525.1 Pirellulales bacterium | reverse complement strand
GTAGATACCGGCTCCCGTCAAGGCGATCGGGATCCCCAAAGAAACCCAGAATGCCAATCGAAGGTTTAAGAAAATAGCCAGCAACAAGAAAACGATGATTCCTCCTTGAAGTCCATTTTCTCGCAACATTCGAATGCGGTCTCGAACGTCGAGGCTTTCGTCTCCCCACGCTCGAAGGGAATAGCCGGCTGGAACTTCGGCCTTGGAGATGAAGCTAGTGACCTCATCAGATATGTTCAGCAAATCCTCGTCGCTTGTCCGCTCAATCGTGATGACCATTGCTGGCCGTCCATTGATTTCGCTGATGGCCGTGACGTCATCAAAGTCGTCTCGCACTTTTCCGATGTCCCCAACAGTCAAGACGACGCCGTTTCGCTGTGTGATGACGGGCAATGTAGCTATCTGTTCGCCGATGTCTCGCTTATTCTTGCCCCGAAGCAGAATCTCTTGTCCGTCGCTCTTGAGTTGCCCGCTCGGGATCTCAACGTTTTCACGTTTGAGTGTGTTGGCGATTTGCGAGAGCGTCATTCCATACTTACGCAAAGTGTCCTCGTCGATCTCGACGTCGATCTGGTAAGGCTTGGCGTTGGCGATTTGAGCTTGAGATACCGAAGGCAATTCCAAAAGCCGTTCGCGTATGTTCTCTGTGTAGGCACGCAGTTGCCGTTCAGCTTGGGCCGATCGATTATCGGGCCCTAGAATAGCAACACGGATCGCGGGCAACCGAAAGGTCACTTGTTCGACAGTTGCCTTTTCGCTCCGCTCGGGAAAGAAGACCGATACGCGATCCACGGCGGAGCGGATTTCTGAGAGCACTCGCTGTGGGTCAACTCCTTTGGACTCCAATTGAGCGAGCGTGAAGCCGCTCCCTTCGCGGCATATACTGGTAAGCTTTTTGATCCCCGAAAGAGATCGAACAGATTCTTCGATCTTCTGACAGATTCCACTTTCTACTTCGTCCGGTGTTGCGCCTGGATAGGGAACAGTCACCAGAATCACATCGAGTTGAAACTCTGGGAATGTTTCGCGTCGCATGCCAAAGAATGAGATAAACCCAACAACAAGTACCGATACAACTAGGACGTTGACCCCAGCGATATTGTTGACAGCCCACCGAATTACGGTTTTCATGGTTACTCGTTTCCATCGCTCGAACGTTGATACCGGGCCTTGTCGGATCCATCTCCGATAATATTGGCCAATGGGGTTACCACTGTTTGAGATCCTGGTGCCAAATCAGAACGCGATTCGGCAATCCAATACTCTTTCGTAGGGTCTGATGGCAGTTTGATCGTACTGATCACTTTCACGTCGCTGAGCACTCGCACACGACCAGCAGACCAATCTTCCAAAATCAATTTCGGCTTTACTGTGGCCGAAGTCTCCTTGGCTACACTCTCCTTGGCTGCGACCTGTGCTGGCTTCTTGGTTTCTGGGTCATCTAACGTTGGCAACGTCAGGGAATCATCTTGTTCAAAAAGCCAAACTTGGTTGCCCGGCTTTAACGCTAGTTTTGGAAGTAGAATCAACGATTGGTTTGGCTTGGTCCGTATCTTGCAATCCACAAACATGCCGCGCACTAGCGCTGGCAGGCCGCCATTGTCCTCCTCTTTGATCACTTGCCCGTTTTGCCAAACCTCGCGAGGATTTTCCACGGAGATGCGAATTGGAATGGTTCGAGTTTGCGAGTCAATGCCGATCCCTTCGTATCGGCTAAGGTGCCCTTGCCATTGAAACTCCGTATTGTCTCGGCCGGCAACTTGATAGGAAATCGTAACTGGCGTTTTGGGCAACTCGTAGCTTGAGGACTGAACGACTCGTGAGGACGGGTTTTTTGACTTGGCGGAGTCGGATTGGTCCAAGATGAGAAGCAATTGATCGGAACGCAGGTTGCAAGTAACTTCTACCCGCTCGGTGTCTTCGATCAAACACAATGTTGCGCCTTTTGTAACATAAGAATCCTCCTGGACCGACTCGGTGACGATGACTCCCGAAATCGGAGACTTAACCGTTGTCCGATCGAGATTGACTTTCGCTTGTTCAAGTTGGGTTGCGGCAAGTCGCTCCGCTAGCTGGATACGGGTCCGTCGGGTTTCGATCATTTGCAGTTGATTTTGGATGGTCAGCCTCTGGTTGGCGCTGGTGATGCGTTGCCTGCGCGATTGATCCATTTCGGTAGCCGAAGCAAATCCATTCGGCAACGTTTCCAATCGCTTGATTTCTTTCTCTTGTAAAGAAAGATCCTCCTCGGCGAGTGTTAACGACTTCTTCGCGTTGGAGAGCTCTTGATCCAGTTCTTTCTGTTGTGCATATTCGGAGTCTCGAAGGGCCGCGAGTCGTTCGACTTCCAGCTTGAAATCGGTTGGGTCAATATTAAAGAGAACATCACCCTTGTGGACGAATCTGCCAATGCGGCACTCTTCACTTTTGAATTGAACTCTGCCTGCAATCTCGGCGCCGAGGGTCACTTGACGAAACGGGACCACCGTGCCGGTCACGTTAACATCGAGTGAATCGAGCCCTGTATAAGACTTGACGGTTTGCACTCCGACGATCGACAACTTGGCCATCTTTGAGATGGAGTCATTTCCATCGACGGCGATTTGCTTAGGCTGTTGCGAACCCATCGCAACAAAAACACCAATGCTTGCGAGGACAAGCAGAGTAGGCAAGACGCCGCCAAAGAGCAAATTGGCTGCTTGAGTCTGAATTCTGGACACGCTGGTTTTGTCTACAGTTTCGAGGGACAGATTGGGGAATCAACTTCCCCATATTATTCCATCCGCCAAAGATCTCCTAACCCAACTGGATTTTTCTTTATCGCAGGAATTAGCCACACAGTGCTAGCAGCGGTTTTCGACCACCGCCGAACACTCCTCGCTGGTCGATCTACTCTCGCGTACAATCCGAACACCGTGTGTCCGGCAACAAACTCAGTCACTAGACAATGCTCGCATACCTTCGGGAATTGGCGAATCTGCAACTGTTTCCAGATCTCGCTGTTTCTGTATCCGAACGACCGGGCCGCCAATCGCAGGCGTATTAGCCACCTTAAAGTCATCTACAAGAGCTTGAATCCCGGGCTGCAACTCGGATAGCATTTCGGCCAATGCCGACATGATAGCGTAGGTATTGGAATCTTGATGATTGCCGAGGACCTCGATCCTACCGAGTACTTTGGTACTTGAGATAACAGGCAAGCGAAGGAACCAACGTTCGGAAAATTCGGGAAGTTTGTTTTTGTGCCAGCTCGCGTGGAATCCTTCATGTAGCCATGGCATGTTCAAGTCTAAACTGATTTTGGCAAGCCCATGTTTTTCAGCGAACTCCACCATCGTGGACCAGACCGTATCCCACTCTCGCGAACCCTGCAGTCGTACCGTTTGTTGCCGGACCTTGTTGTCCGAGATTCCGCCGCGAGCGACGATGCTTTTTGAGAAGTTGAAACTTCGCTTCATCAACAACTCCAGTTCAGCAAATCCAAATACACGCGTTGCAACCAACGATCCAAGTGCAAAGAGCATCGTTCCAATCGAAATTGCATCCGATTCATAGAGCACTCCTAGCACGGCACCGCTGGCAGTAATCAAGCTCAATAGCGTGATGACACCAACGAGCCAACGATTTTTGATTCCGAACCGCATTAAGTTGTGATGCAAATGACCTCGGTCAACGGTAAAGACGCTGCGTCCGGTTAGTTTTCGTCGAACGATCGCCATCCCCGAGTCGAACAGTGGAATCGCCATCAAGACGACAGGAACCGCAATCGAGATAGGACTTTCTTCTTTTAGCCAGCTTCGCATTGCCAGCACCCCTAGGATCAATCCAACCAGCATGCTGCCTGCGTCACCCAAGAAGACTTTAGCTGGAGGCAAATTGAAAACCAAGAAGCCTAGCAACGAACCAGCCATCGCGGCTGCAACCAAGGACTCCATGTGATGTCCGGTGTAGTAGCCAATCGCGGACAACGCTGCAAACGATATCCATCCCACAGAGGAACAAAGACCATCCGCACCATCGATCAAGTTGACGGAGTTAATAGACAAGAGCAACCAACCCAAAGTAACCGGGACAGCGAGTAATCCAAGCTGCAACGGATATCCAAAAACGCTAATGGAATCGATCGAAAAGCCGAAGGCAATGATCGAGAGACAGATGACAATTTGACCAAATAGTTTCTGACGACCTCGAAGTCCAAATCGGTCATCCAAAATCCCCAACAGAACAATCGCGATCGATCCCAAGGCCATCGAAGTGACCTCGTAAACATGTCCGGCGAATAACGATGCGAATTCAGCGTAGGTAAACAGGCTGACACCGAGGGTCGCCATCATGCTGAACAGGATCGCGATGCCTCCGCAAAGAGCAATCGGCTCGCGGTGCAACTTGCGATGCGTATCCGGGTGGTCCATCAAACCAATAGCCAACGCCAGCCGCCGTGCTAAGGGCGTCGCGACGAGGGCAAACAGGAAAGCAACCGATAATGCGACAAGCGGGAAGACCGGAAAATTCATAGATGTAGTACCTCGATGAGTGGTCAACACCAATTTCACTTTAGGCAAAATCGATGGTGTCGCGGTTAGCCGAAACTGCACCGCATGAGCCCTATGATCCTCAGCCTTGACCCATTCGTCTAGGTGCTCTTTGGTTAACTAATCGTAAAAGTTCCCGGAATGATCGGGGGAAACCGGATAGCCGGCAGAGTCTACGCAAAGCCGCCAAATTGCCCGATGGCCGCAATCGCGTTGCTTTGGATCGTTTACAATCGGAGCGAAAGGGACGGCGAAGAGTAACCAGGAAGGTCGGTTTGGATGGATTTTCCGAATTGCAACGATTGGATTCGCTGGAAAAAAGAGGTTTTTGCTCATTTTCTACTCGGAAGCATCATGGATCGCGAAAAGTACCAGGAACTCGTCTCGACTTTTTTCGAGTGGAATCAGCCGGCGATCTCTCAGATTTTTTCGGAGCTACTTTCGGCTGTAGCTGCCGAGCGGGATCTCACACCCGCTGGCTTGATGAGCCAAAACTATGAGACCGCGCGGGGAAATCCAGAGATCAATGTACTCACTGGAAACCTCAAGAAGGCCCGGGATGCAATTTTTCCATACTTTTGGGGTACGGACAGTTGGAACAATCCGCTCCATCTGGAAAACGTTAAAGGGCCCGCGAACCACGCGTCTTTGATCGGAGCTCTTGCCTGCTTGCTCAAAAATCCAAACCTCTGCACGGATCGATACAGTCAGCGTTCGAACGAATTGGAAGTCAAGGCGGTTACGACACTCGCCAATTTGATCTTCTACCACACCGACGACCCTTGGGGTGTCTTTACGATCGGCGGTACGATTTCGAATCTCTATGGCGCCAAGATTGGTCTAGAACGGGTTTTGCCTGGCGCAATGCGGTCTGGCGTTTTCGGACATCGCATTGTCGGAATCTGCTCCCAAGCGGGGCACTATTCGAATCAGACCGTTGCTGGTTGGTTGGGGATCGGTACTCAAAACTTGATAGAAATTCCAACCGATGAAAAGCTTTCCATGCGCCTCGATTTGCTCGAAGCCAAACTGGATGAATTGTACTCAGACAATATAAAAGTGGCTTACGTTTGCGCGACCTTTGGAACAACCGATGGGTTTGGTATCGACGATATCCAGTCGATTCGCGAATTGCTGACAGTCAAAAGTAAGCAATACTCAGTACCAATGCCGCAACTGCACGCAGATGCCGCGGTAGGTTGGGCCATGGTCATGTTGACCGACTACGACACCGCCAAGAATGCATTGAAGATGGAGGCGGGCCTGCTGGACATTGTGAGAACCGTGCAAATCAAGAACAAGGGACTGCGTTACGCGGACAGTGTGACAATCGATTTCCACAAATTAGGTCGGGGACACTATCCATCCAGCGCGTTCATTGTCAATCGACGAGAGGACTTGAAGTACTTGGCGCGGACGGTTTCCGATACGCCGTATTTCTCGGACGCAGACGCAAGTCGCGACCCTGCACTCTTCACTCTCGAATGCTCGCGACCTGGTCTCGGTCCGTACAGCGTGATCGCCTCGCTAAACGGAATTGGCTTGACCGGTTGGCAAATGCTCACCGCTCGCGCGTTGGAGTTGACACAACGGCTAAAGGATCGATTGTCCAAAATCGAGTACTGCAAAGTACTCAATGCAGATGCTTGCGGCGTTTCCGTAAATTGGTGGGTGCTGCCAAAGGGTCGCAACGCAGAAGACATCTACCAGCGATTGGTTCGCAATGAACTAACGCCTGAGCAACTTGCACGGTATTTGCCCGAAGTTCGCCAACTGTTCGACAAGAGAACCAAAATGATGGACCCAACGCTTGACGCGAAGCTAGGCTTCACCACCAGTTTCGGTTACTGCCCACACGGAATAGATATCCCCGCTTGGAAGGCGGTCTTCTTTAATCCAAAGACAACGGAAGAAATCGTCGATCGGATTGCTTACGGCATCGAAGAGCTATAAAGCCAACCTGCTCTTGCGAAATAGAATCCCGCAGTGTCTCGTTCGACGTGAATGCGACTCTCATAAAGCGAGGAGATGATCTCGGCCCTAAGCGTCTCGGCAGTTTGGCCATCGAGGAACACCGACCCGGATTTCAATAGGATCGTTCGATCAATGCATGGAAGAACCTCCTCCAGATGATGAGTGACCAATACGACTTGAGTCCCCGCCCGAGCCAATGCATCAAGCATGCACAAGAAGTCCGCTCGAGCGCGAATGTCCAAACCGTTCGTCGGCTCATCGAGCACTATCGCTCGCGGCCCGCAAACCAAAGCACGAGTCAACATCACGCGACGTCGTTCGCCAGTAGACATGTGGCCGATGCATTTGTCCGATTTAGAATCCACCTGAAATTGATCCAGAAGGCTTTCTGCGTTCTCCAGCATCGCATCAGAAATCGCACGCGGGTCAGGTTCGAGCTCGGCTGCGAAATAACCTGTTAGCGTTGATTGCAAAGCATTCAAACGCGCCGATCGGCCAGTCGTAAAGTGATGGTCAATATCGGAACTTACAAACCCAAGATGCTCTCGAAGCTCCCAAACATTCCACTCTTCTCTTCCTAGGATCATAACTGTGCCAGATTGGCCATCGACGACCGAGGGATAGAAAAACTTCATCAGCAATTTTAGCAGTGTGGATTTTCCCGACCCATTGGGGCCAATAATCGCTATGTTCTGCCGTTGCGGCACGCTGAGTGTTAAGTTTTCCAAAATGCGAGTGCTACCTCGCACAACGCTCACACCCCTTAACTCGATGAGCATGGCCTCAGCGTTCATCAGTTATAGCCGAACTCAATGCACTCGCTGTCGCAAGTCTCTTCTGGCTGTAAGCTCAATTCTGTATTGGTGACGATGCTCATCATGAATCGATTGGCCGCGTCTAACATCGTTGAGTCAAGATCGTCGGCCTCTAGGAAATCTTCCTCGTCGGATCGGTGCTGCACGAACCTGCAATTCAAACCGGATTGATGCGCAATCCGAACGGCACGAAAAAACTCATCGTTCGAGCAAATCGTTGATCCTTGGCGCTGAGCGAAAAGCATCTTTAACTCGCGAGATCGCTTCCAGTTCGAAAGCACACTGGGTGCCGTTGGAAAAACCCCGCTCAAAGAAACGACACCGGCGACTTGGTTCGCGTACTTGAGCCCAATCCACTGCGCTATCGTTCCCCCAGAGCCAAAGCCCGCGAGAAAAATCTTGTTTGTGTTAACCGAAAGTTTGCTTGCTACCTCCTGAACACTATCCCAGACTAAGTCTTCGGCAATCTCACATTCTGTGGTGGTAAGTCCCCATCGAAAGCGCATTCCGTTGCCACGGCACTTCTGTGGCGATCTTGGAGCGACGGCAATGTAGTTTCGCGAACTCATTGCCATCATTACGTTGTCGAGTTCAAGCTCACAACTGGAGTCGCTGTGCATCCAAACCACTAGCGGATAATCGTAGCCTGGTTCGTAATGTTCCGGAACAAATAGGCGATGAGGGAACTTGAGATCGACGGTGGCTTCACTGAGTGGCCTGCATCGCGATGCG
>JBBRGW010000182.1:0-8078 GCA_038223525.1 Pirellulales bacterium | reverse complement strand
CTATTTGTTCGTTAGGGACAATCGTCACGATTCGACGGCCGTCGACTCCCCTTTCGAGTTCTTTGGCCGCATCCGACAGGCAGGTTATCTACTCGAAGGGGTCACGTATAGCACGATGTCACAGGGAGAAGCTTGGAACTTCGGGCGACTAGGTGCTTTACTCGAAAGGGCAGACAAAACGTCTCGTATCTTAGACGTTAAGTATTATTTGCTCCTGCCCGAAGTGAGCGATGTCGGAACACCGATTGATATCAGCCAATGGGGGATGTTGCTCAAGAGCACGAGCGCCTTGGAAATGTATCGACGACGACACGGCCGGCTATCCCCGAAACAAGTGGCTGCCTTCATGCTCCTAGATCGGGATTTCCCTCGTGCGATTCGATTTTGTGTGATGCGGGCGGAGCATGCGTTGCTCGCTATCACAGGCGGGACAACAGGCAACTTTAGCAACAAACCAGAACAGTATTTGGGACGCCTCCGAGCTGAATTCGACTTCCTGCATATCGATGACGTAATGGACCTCGGGCTTCACGAGTTTATCGACAACTTCCAGGTCAAGTTGAATCTGGTTGGCGATGTGATTTGCGAGACTTTCTTTGAGGTCATTCCGATTGTTGCGAGCTAAAAACTTCACCCACTTTTTTGCGAATAGTATCCATAGACACTAAGACACGAGCCTATCACAGAAAGCCATTCCATGAGTATCGATCGTAGGCAATTCGCAGGTGTTATCGGTGCAATTTCCGCACTGGGAGCACTTCCCAGCGTATGCATATCGCAGCCCCAAAACAAAAATCCTTTGTTCGTCGCGACTTGGAATTTTGGGTTGCCGTCCTGCAAGCGGTCGTTGGAAACACTCGAAAGAAGCCATTCGTTGCTAGATGCGATCGAGGCGGGGATTCGCATGGCGGAAGCGGACACCAGCGTGGACTCGGTCGGTGTATGGGGTGCCCCTAATTCAAAAGGAGTCGTTCAGTTAGATGCCTGCATCATGGATGGAGAAACGCATCGCGCTGGTTCTGTTGCGGGCCTAGAAAATTTCCCGCATCCAATTTCGGTAGCCAGGCGGGTCATGGAGAAGACAAAACATGTGCTGCTCGTCGGCGAAGGAGCAGCAGAGTTTGCTGCCGATCAAGGCTTTGAGTCGCAAGGGTTATTAACCCAGGAACAACGCAAAAAATGGCAAGACTGGAAAGCCGAACAGTTCTCGCAGAAGTTCCCGAAGCTTGCTCCCCCACCCAATCACGACACGATTGCGCTGGTTGGGATGAATTCCGATGGCCATATTGCGGGCGGTTGCTCGACAAGTGGACTTGCATACAAACTTCCGGGACGCGTTGGAGATAGTCCGATTCTTGGGGGAGGGCTATACGTCGACGGCCAGATCGGAGCAGCGGGCGCAACCGGAATCGGCGAGAATGTTATGAGGCACTGCGGTTCTTTTCTAGTCGTCGAATTGATGCGATCGGGCATGGAACCGCAAGCCGCATGCCGGGCGGCTATCGAACGCATCGCGAAAACCGACAAAAAGAAGCCGTCCGAGCTCCACATCAATTTCTTAGCCATAGACAAACAAGGTCGATGGGGAGCAGCCGGCACCGATGCGGGATACGAGATCGCAGTGGTAACGCCCGATTTTGCTCGCCTTGAGAAACCATTCTTGGTCGAATAGAAATACAAAACGAAAAAGTCGAATGATCGCTCCCCCAGCTCAACATTACGTGCTAAAGTGTCTAGCTGAAAAAATAGTCATACGTCATTCGAGAGCTTTGTGGTGAATAATCTACTTTCAACGATCAACCGTTACAGCAATTGGATCATCGGGGCGGTGCTCGTTGCTGCTTGCTTATACCTCTTCAAGCCGATGGGGGCACGGGATATCGAACCGTCTACCGATGCTCAATTCCAATCCGAGATCGCTCAAGAAAATCGACCTGTGCTGGTCAAGTTCGGTGCAACCTGGTGCGGACCGTGCGTTGCTACCGATAAATCGCTAGCTGAGTACCAACGCGCTTCCTCGGGCGATGTCAAAGTCGTTATTCTCGACGTCGACTCCAACCCAAGACTCTCTCAGCACTATGGTGTTCGATCCATCCCGCACTCAATCCTGTTCTGGAAAGGCAGGATTGTGAGTGAAAGAATTGGAGGAATGGACACCCAAGAAATCATCTCCTGGATCGAATCCAACGAATCCAAATGGAACAACTAGCTGTTGGTGGACACTTCTAAAGTCCACTGTAATCCAGCAGCTACTGCATTGACCTCGCAGCACGCAAACAGATCGTCATTAAACCGATTGCGGAACTTTCATCGGAACTACTTGATACGCTCTCGATCGGAACAAAAAGTCGATCAAGTTCCCTTCGTGCGGCTGCAACCAATTGAGTCGACTTGTTGGCATAGGACCAATATTCAATCGGTCGATGTTCGTGGCGTTGGTTAATTCATCGATCCAATTCTCGTCTGCCGTCAAAGCAGTTCCCACCAGCGTTGGGCCAATGGATTTGATCATGTCTTTTTGACTGCACTGAACTACGGACACAAATGGAAACATGTACTCTTTCATGGCAACTCCGCGTTGCGGTGAATCCGCGGTAACAACCATCGGCTTCAAATAGGCCGATCGTTCCCTTTCCACAAGTCTTTCTCCATACGAGGCAGTCATGTCGCACACTCCTGCTTCCGCAAGATCTTGCTGAACCATCGCAAACGTTCCCTTCGCCATTTGGGGATTGGTAAAGGCTGCAAGCGCTGCTTTCGGGTCGCTAGGCGGTAATATGTCTATGGAACCCATTCTTGCTGCAAGTGCTTCACCAATCGCTTTCGTATGCCGCGATGCCCAAATGCCAGAGCAATTGATGCAACTCCGACCCGAGTTGCTGAGAACACTCTCGACCATTAAATCGAGGTAGTCCTCCCACTGATCGACAACGTCGTCGCCAATGAGGATCTTCGAAAAGCCGGGCCCGTGGGCTTGAACGCGAGGGTTTCCGGAATACTGATCCACGGTTTGGGCACTTCCGAAAATCATACTTCTGGAGCACTTACCCATGATGGTTGACCCGACGTCGTGTCCACCTGGATAGAGACAAAACGCTTCTGCCGGAATTCCTGCTTCGATGTAAGCACTAATCATTCGATAAGGCGTCCACGGTTCTTGCGAACCTGGCTTGAGCACCAAACCAACCTGCAACGGCACTGCAGGAAGCCAGAGCGTGTGGACTCCCGGGGAGTTGTTGGGAAGAACCGCCCCAAGAACCGGAGTCTGACATTGGAAGCTAACCGTTACGTTGCGTCCTTCCTCTCCGTATCCTCGAGAGAATATATCGAGATCCAACCCACGTGTCAGGGCGTCCAATATTGTGTCAATGTTGCTCAAAACGAAACAATTCTTTTGCATATTGTTTCGACACATATGCTCAGGAAGTCCAGTGCTGGCGGACTGCTGATGGATGAAGTCATCCACGGTCTGATGCCCATCACCCAGAGGCAATGTATCGTGTTCGAACAAATAAGCAGCTTTCTTGCATCTCTCGATCAGCTCCGGCGTCGGGATCGAACGCAGAGCCTTTCTCGCATTGAAAGCTTTTCGCATATCCATCTCGACCATGCCGCCGTTCACCTGTCCAATTTTGGCGATAGGTTCTCCAGTGTCGAAGTGAAATACCTCTTGGAAGTCAAGTGATTTGTATTGCTTGCCCCATCGGATCGGATTGATTGTCAACACGTTAAATGAAACTCCCTTTGATGATTTGATTCTTTTGCCCTGAGACCATTTTGCACCCCAAGTCTGTTTTGTAACTATCGAACGTGGCCATCATCCTGTCTGGGTGTGCTTTCACACGATGCTCGGACACGTTTGTCCAATTGTCACGTCCGCGTTCAATAAACGCCTACGGTGGTCGACGACGCAAAGGCGCGATACGGCCTGACACCGCTAACTCCATCCCATGGGTATTTCGAGTACGGCATTTCCCGCTCTCCCTCGTCCCGTTCCAGAAACCCAGGTACGAAGAACTCCTTGGTCATTGTGTACAGCTTGACTCGACCTGTCTCACCGTAGTTAACAAGTTTGGTATGATCCTCGAAATCGACCACCTCCACGACCGCTCTAGGTTGCGGTGCGTAGTAAGCTATCGTATATCCATCGTCGATTGTCACCGGCCTAGAGCAAGCCAGACCCATCAACGTATTGCCATAGGTGGGTGTCATGTAGACACCGCTTTCCTCTGCTGGGCCCCCCAACAATTCTTCGACGCAAAATCGAGTCCACTGTGGGGTGAATTCAGTACCTCCCGAAAAAATTCCAGTAATGCCAATCTCCTGAATGCTAGTGTCCTTTGCCGCAAGTCCAGCCGCCAACGATTCGAGCAGCTTTGGCGTGGTGAACATGCATTTAATGTCATGATTCGCCGTCAAAATGGTGATGGCTTGATCAATGCAATGCCGCTTGTACTCTTCCAAGTGCTCCATCCAGCCTTTTTTGATCAGCTTCACCACCCAACGCGGATCCAGGTCGATACAAAAACAGATTCCACCTCGATACTGACACAAGTGCTCGATGGCTAGTCGCAAACGACGCGGCCCGGATGGCCCGAGCATCAACCAATTCGAACCCTTTGGGAAATACTCGTCTGGAAGAGTGTGGCTAAAGGTTTCGTAATCGATCCGGAAGTCATCGATCACCATTCGACTCTTAGGTATTCCAGTTGTGCCGCCGGTCTCAAAAACATAAGTGGGTTTGCCAAGCAAACCATTGGGGATCCATCGATTGATTGGGCCGCCTCGCAACCATTCATCCTCGAACTCGGGGAATTTCTTTAGGTCATCAAACACTCTCACTTCTTTAAGTGGATCAAACTTCAACTCGGCTTTCTTTTCTAGCCAAAACGGCGATCCCGTCGAGTCATGAAAGTGCCATTGGACGGTCTCGTAAGCGTGTTGATCTAATAGTTTCTTGGCATTTGCAGTTTGCTCATTGGTTGCCAACCAAGCGGGAGAAGATGTTGCGGTCATAGAATGGTGGGTGAAGAAAGAGATGTGGGATAGTCCGGCATCGGTAACAAAGCCTGAACTGGTTTGCGCAGGCATATTGTAACCGAATTTCTTGCCCGACAAAACACTCGCTCTTCTTGCTTCAACTCGAAGAAATGACGCCCATGCTCCAGGTAACGATACAATCGGCAAGTTGAGACGTGACCCCACGATAGGAATGGTCCGCCTTGGGGATCACACAAACAGCGTGTTTCCTGCAACCTTCCAACTGGCTTGAAAACGACTGGCTTGAGAGGAACTTATTCAAGACAGAATCGGCTTGATTGAAATTCGAAGAGCCACTCTCGACCTCAAATTGGCCAAACGTCCAAAAAGTAGGGACATTGAGTTCGCGAACCATGGTCATGTAATCGTACTTCTCACCACTGCCATACTTGTCCAGGTATGCCGAGGCACTAATCCACATCGGCAGCGGGAATCGAACCTTCATCACGAAGTCAGGTTCTCCATCATTGCATTTCTTCATCGCGTCTCTCAAGTGCTCGTCGAATACCTGGCCTTTTTTTAGATCATTCCGCAGCAAGTTTGTATTCAATCTCGGAGGAGAAACCGCGACCAAAGCACGCAAATAGGGATTGCCCTTCATGCTCCAAAAAATCGACTTGAGCGCCCCCAAACTATGGCCCAACAAATGTATTTTTTCGCACCCTCGCTTGATTAAAAACTGAAACCAAGCGTCTAGGTCGAGCTGGCTCGCTGCGATGTTTTCGATCTGGGATCCGGTACGAATAGGAGAGGGACCAGAATTAAAACTGAGGATGTCATGACCTCGTGTGTTCACCAGAAGCACGCAAGTGCTGCCAATTGCCAGCCTGCTGGCGAGGTCCAGGAGAAGACTGGAGCTATAGAAATTGCTATTTACACCGTGCACTAACAGCCAAGCATCTTTCGATTGCGGGGATTCGGATAGGAACCCATGCAATCGGACTCCATCGCTGGTAGCTGTTTGTACTAGAGACCCTAGCATGTTCCAACCGTTCAAAAAAAAAGCCGTCGAGCGAGCGACGGCTTTTTTGGACTGATCATTTCAAATCTATCTAACGATAGGGCTTGGAGTGACGACTGCATTGTTGTTGTTGTCATTAGCAGCAAGAATACCAGCTACGGTTGCAAGTCCAGCGATTGCAGCGATGCCGCCTAGTCGGCCAATACCGCCACCGCCACCACCACCACCACCGTAACCACCACCGAAGCCACCGCCGCATCCGCACGATGGAGCCGTTCCGCAGCTATCCACTGGTACTGCACAGGCATCTACCACAGGCGCTTCCGCAATGGTTTCAACCACTGTTTGGACCGGCTGCTCACATACGACAACTTCGCAGCACTGAACTACCTCAACATTCATCTGCCCACACGCATCTGCCATTGTAGAGATCAACTTGCTGCCGTCCGCACCGATCGAGCCGCTTACTAGTTGGAACGATGTCGCAGCGAAACCGGCATTGCCAGCTGCAACAAAACCGTAAACGCCGGGACGAAGACCCTCAACGCTGAACTTGCCATCGTTGTCCGCTTTTGCTTTGGCTACTTGTTCGCCATTTCGGAGAACGTAAACCACCATATTGCTCATGTTTGCGGAGGAAACCGAACCTAGTTGCCCAGAAAGCTTACCGTCTTTGTCGAGTCGAACAAATTGCGACTTGCTAAAGGATCGCGATTCGCCCAGTGGGTCTTTTTCAATTTCCTTAATCTCGGTTCGAACGGCCACAATGGGCAACAAGTTCGATCGAAGGATTTCCTTTACTTTGCCGCCCGCTGGGCGAACAACTCGCACTTCTACAGAGCTGCTCAAATGCGTATTACCGGCATCTAGCACCTGCAACGAAAACGCAGCGATCGATTCGTTTGTTCGAGTTACCAAAGAATACGAACCGGTTTTGACCCCTTTGAAACTGAACGAACCAGCGTCGTCTGCTTTATTCGAATAAGCGATTTCACCATCCTGAACGAGGTAAACAGGCAAACCGGCTACTGGAGCCTTGTCGTTGTCTGCAAGCTGGACCAAACTGCCAGTGATAGATCCATCTGTATCTAAACGCACCCACTGCTTGCTAAATAGCTGGTTCAGCGAAGAAACATTTTGAGTGGCCGCAGCAACGCTATCATCTGCCATTACGGTCGGGGCTACTGCGAACGACAAACTTGTTGACATTACCAAAGCAAACACTCTTGCGAAGCTGCTTGCGCGCGATCCAAATCTCATGTTGTGTATTCCTGACTTAAGAGACGAAAACTCTCCCGAAAAAACTTCTGTCTCCTTGATAACCTCAAGTCAACTTCAATACAAGCTATCTCAATCCGAAAACTTGTAAAATTCATTAAAATCCTCAAACTCAACCCATTCGCATCGAATTAACTTATTTTGCATCCTTAGCAGGAGCTTTGTTTAAGCTCCCCTCACGATTGAAACTACCGTCTCGGTTCATGAAAATCGGCGATACTCTACCGTTTGTCGAGCTTTGCGAGGTTGATGACTTGTAATCCAAAACCTTGGGCTGCATCGCAGTCCCCAGCGCGGAAACTTCGCTGCCTGAGCTTCTCAACCACCCCATCAATTTGTCAAGATTAATTCGGGTGATTCCCAGGCCCTTGGCTTCTGACTCCAGTCCGCTACGTTTTTTCGCATTGGATTTATCTACGGAAGGCAACTCATCCACGTTGGACTTGAAATCCTCTCCAACAACCATCCAACGCGTATCGACGGTCAATTGGCCAACAAGAATTCCCTCTGGCGTGAGGTCCGCGGTTACCTTACCACCGCTTTGCTCAATCAGAGCCTTGACGGTATTCCGGTCATCCTTTCCATCTCCATTGAGATCCATTTTGCCAACAAGTGCAAATTCAACGACCTTGTTCGGCTGCCACGCTGGGGAATAGATGGAATCTCCGCTGAGAATAATCGACGCTTTGCCTGGAACCACTTTGCAAATCGAAAGGTTCTGTTCGATAACGCGAATGACTTCGATGGATGCTTTCGGCTTTGCATCTGCGACTCGGCTCACATCCGAACCAATAACCCC
>JBBRGW010000181.1:0-8111 GCA_038223525.1 Pirellulales bacterium | reverse complement strand
ACGGATACACAATCCTCTCCGAAGTCGCCAGAGGTGGAATGGGGGTCGTGTTTGTAGCCAAACACGACAGGATGGAACGCAGGGTCGCGATCAAGACGTTGCTCATCAGTTCCCATGCTCAGTCCGCCGATCGAAAACGGTTTGAGATCGAGGCACAGGCGGCGGCAAAGCTGGATCATCCAGGAATCGTCTCGATCTTTGAAGTGGGAGAGTATGAAAACGATCCCTACTTAGTCATGGAGTGGATTGACGGCGACAACTTGGCGACACGTTTGAATCGAGGGCCACTCTCAGTGGACGAGACGGTCCGAATCGCGGTCGAAGTTGCCGACGCGATTTCTCACGCGCATGAGCGAGGCGTAGTGCACCGCGATCTCAAGCCAGCGAATATCATTTTGGATCGGCAGCAAAACAACCGAGCGATCCTGACGGATTTCGGCGTGGCCAAGTGTGTTGAGGAAATACGGGGTGGATTGACAGCAGTCGGAGAACCTATCGGGACACCACACTACATGCCACCCGAACAAGCGGATTGCTCGCGCGGTGTGGTTGGTCCTCGCGCCGATATTTATTCATTGGGTGGCGTGATGTACGCAATGCTCACGGGTCGTCCACCCTTTCAAGCGGCCTCGTCCATCGACGTCATCATGCAAGTCCTCTCCAACGAGCCCGTTCCCTTACGGAAACTCAATCCTGCACTGCCAGCAGTTCTCGAAGCAATCGTGATGAAGTGCCTCCAAAAGGAAGTAAAGAAGAGATACAATTCGGCAGCTGAACTCTCCCTGGATATACAAAACTTCCAAGATGGAAAGCCAACCTTAGCACGTCCTCTAACCTCATGGCGTTGGGTCGAGTATCAGATTCGTCATCATGTTTTGTTCACGACCGTATCTGGTTCTGGCTTAGTTCTTTTGCTGACCGCCTTTATCGCAATGGCAATGGCATACGCAAACTCACTATCGAGCTCGATGTTGCTCAAACAAGAGGTCATGACGCTCAACGATGTTATGAAAAAAGACCGAACTGATTATCGTTCAAAATTATCGCAGCTATACAAAAGGGAAGTGAGTGTAGAGGAGTTCATTTTGGGACGATTTGCGTTTCATGCAGAACTCGTTTCCGCTAAGGATCCCGATCTTGCAACTACGTTGTCTATAGAAACCATCAAGTTGGCTGAACGGGAATTCTTGCCTCCGCCCCCCTTTTGCGTGAACTGGCTACGCAAAATTTTCGCCAAGGAAAGCGAGACGTTGCTTAGCTCTACTGAAATCGCTTCGCCGATGGAATTGGCTATTGCTGCAGAGGAACGATTGACCAAGAAGCTTTCGCCGGATTCCAAGCGAGCGCACGAGCTAACCGTTTCTGGCGTCGCCACAACAAGCGAGCCAAGTTCGACAACCGAGCGATCTCTTCTGCCATCCAACCAATAGGCTGCGGTTTCAAAATCGTCGCCTTTCGTTCTGCGAAAGTGCGCCTCAGATACGCTACTTTTGCGGAGCAAAAGGCGACAATGATTTGCACATGGAGGGCGCTGCCGTCCAAAAAAGCTACGGTTTGCGAGGGGGAGCGAACTTGATTCGCTCCACCAGCCGTTTGACTTCATCTCCCTGGCGTTGGCCTGTCACCGCTGTGACTGCTCGGATGACGTTTTCATAGCGCAAGTTATAATCCAAATCGATTTCCACCTCGGGACCTTCGTCCGGCGATGGTGGTGCATTGCCACCTGTCCGTTCCAAAATAAACGCCCGAAGCTTGGTCCAGTCGTTGCCGAAAGATAGACTATCGTTGACTATCATGTCGGCCAGTTCGCCAGCTTCATTGGCTCTCAATCGCAACTTGATTGGAATATTGGGCGAATCGGATGGCCCAGCACCTCCAATCGGCATTTTGACGCTAAAGTCCCCTTCCTGCGCTGCGATTTTAAAGGTCATGACGAAGAAAATGAGAAGCAAGAAGATCACATCGATCATGGATGTGAGTTGCAACTCCGCTTTTTCGGCACCACGCTTGGATTCAAACTTCATGTTTCACGCTCGTCAATTGGATTTAAAAGTTCTGCTCTTCGCGAACCCGTAAGGCAAACTTCTCGAAGCCGAGTTCTTGGCATTTTTTGATGAGGTCTTGGACAATGCCACCTGGGGTACTCTGATCTCCGCGAATGATGATATTTGCGTCTTTTGGTGTTTGGTTTCGAGACGCAAGCAGTTGGATTTCCGTTCGCAATAGCGGTGCAATCGTTTCCACAGAGGTTACGTTCGTTCCCATGTAGATGACCGCGTTGGGGGCCACATGCAATACGATCGGGAAGGTCAATGGTGCATCCGGGGGCTTTGCCAATTCGCTAGACGGAAGCTTTATTTTGTCGTTTTGGTCATCTTGAGAAAAATTGATCAAGACCATGAAGAAGATGATCAACTGAAAGACCATGTCGATCATAGCCGTGAGATCCCCTTCGGCCATCTTCGTATCGAAAGTTTTTCGGATTCGCACGCTTCACCATCCCTCGTTAGGACTTCACAAACGCTTGAAACTTGTCCAACATTTCTTCGCTTTGAGTCCCAGCATTGAGGATAAACCGTTGGACTCGATTTCTCAGGATGTTGTAGATCGTGATCGCAGGGATAGCTAGGAACAGCCCGAACAATGTCGTGTAGAGCGCTTGTTCGATACCGCCCGCAAGTTCCGATGGTTTGATCGTCGCTGTGCTGCTTGCGATCCTTGCGAACGACGTCACCATCCCCTGAACAGTCCCGAGCAACCCGACCATCGGCGCGATATTGCCGATCAACGCGAGGTAGCTCAATAGGTGCTCTGCTTTCATAGTTTCGGATTCGCCGACCACTTGCATCGCATCCAACGCAGCTTCTTTCCCCCCTTGAAGCTTGCCCAACCCAGCCGAAACCACTTGTCCGAGGAAGCTCTCATCGGCACGCACCAATTCGACAGCGGCCTGAGCATTCTTTTCCCCCAGACTCGCATCCACTCCTTGAATCAAATCATCGGGGACGAAGTTGTTTTTTTGGACGGCGAGCAAAGCCCTGACCACGAGTGCCACGAGCACAATGCTCATGATTAAAAAAATGATCGCATACATGGTGCCGAGCGAATTCCACGTTTTGACCAACAAGTTCTCCGACTTAGCAACTGGAGCATCTTGGGCAAGCAATTCGCCAGACAGGAAGGACGCTACGAGCAACATTGCGACAACGGGCAATGCAACGACAATGAGTGACCGCGCGCGTCGAAAACAGAATTGCATGGCGTCTCCGTGAGTAGGGCTTGCGATAGAGGAGTTGGGAAAAGAGTCATCTAGGGTGTGGAAAGCGTGTCTGACAAACAAACGCACCGAATATGTTTATCGTACTCAACCAATCCCAGAAAGAGATTGGGGGAACGACCGAATGCGGATCATTTTTCGTCGGGTTGTACCGATTGCGACGCTATTTCTTTAACCAAGGGGATGTTGGGTAAAGTTTAGAGAGTCGACTCTTTGTTTCAGTCGCTTTTTGATTTTCGCCGATCAGCGGCCAAAGTTGCGATAAATGGTAGAGTGCTTCGGCATGAGCGTCGGGTTCACTGGAGTACAGAAGATCGGTCTTTAAGAAGGCTAGTACAGCTTCTTCGTTTTTGCCTGCCGTCTGTAATATGCCCCCCATAGCATTGAACAATTCCGAGAATAGTTCCGCATCGGTCGAATCCCCCTCGTCGACCATTTTTTCTAAAGCTTCAATGGCCTGCTGAGGCTTGCCGTCGGCGGCATCGCATCGTGCTGCCCCGAGACTGGCCAACTTCTTGAACTTAAGCGAGACGGGATCAGCTACTTGAGCTTGCGCAACCGCCGCGAATTTGGCCTTCGCCTCTGCCGGTTTTTTGTTGGAGAGCATCGCTTTGCCGCTCAAGTAATTCCCCTTGACCTTGAGTTCGATAAAAGGTGCCGAAGCCAAAACGCTAAAGTATCGCTCGGCATCGGTTGCTCCCGAAGCGACCGCCAGTTCACCTAACTTCTCGGTCGCAGTGTAGAACAAATGTGAGGATCTGTTCTCCTTCACACTGGCCCATTCCAAAAGTAACTTGCTAGCTCCTGACGCATCGCCTTTGCCTCGCAAGGCGTTCAATGCAGCAAGATATCCACGAAAGAAATTGTAGTCTTGTATGATTTCAGGGTCTTTAATCGACGGGAAGTCAATCTTTTTGAACTCCTCAATCGCCTGGTCGATTTGCCCCTGGAGAATAGATTCCTTGGACCGCGAGAGCATTGGAGGCTCTCCATCAAAAACCAGCCTTGCTATCGTGTTGGAATCGAAACTCTGGTTCGTGCCACGACTTTCAATAACCACTTTATCCTTGGTCCGTTCGACAAGCTTTCCGATCGTGGGCGCACCGCCCGCCAATGGGAAAATTTTATCCTGAGCCCAAACCGTGGAAACGCCAGTTGAGCAAAATGCGACCGACAAGCAGACAAGTTTATTCAAGGATCTCATGTTTTGTGTAATAAGTCTTGGAAGGGTGTATTACTAATTGTAGTTTGCGACCATTATCCCGAACGAATCCACGGACTGGATACAGGACGGGACATTGATCCCATCCTACGGGACATTTCAATAGGCAGCCCGCTAAAATAGCCGTGTTATGATTTCTCCAGCGCAAGTAAACCCTGGGCTGGTTGGCCTAAATCCTGCTGGATCTGACGTAGCAATTTGTCAAAGCCAGATCGAATCTCGGGTGAACCAAGATCCTTATAAAACTGATGCGTTTCTCGGATTTTGCCCAAGGCTTTTTCGAGCCCTTGCGTCTTTGCGGTAGGAGTTGCTTCAAGCATTGCAATCTCGCGCCAGACCTTCGCAATATTAAGCTGTGCCTCGAAGAAAGCTTCCTTAAAGTCAGTGACTCGACTTGCAGTCTTGGCATTGATCTTGGCCCAGCCCCAAACGGCATTAACCATTTTTGCATCGGGCTCCGCTCCGCTGATTGCCTTCTTGAGCAACGTCACATCCTTTCCATTAGCCCAAAGTTGCAAGTTGCGAGCAGCCTCCAGTTGGTATTGAAGTCTGTTCGGGTTCGTCGCTAACGACTGAGCAAAAAGTGCATGCGCCTCTTCGAACTTGCCGGCACCACTCTTGGCCTGCGCTAGTTTGAGTTGCAAGTCTTCCGGTTTTCGTTTGGCTTCGATCAGTTCTGCTGCCGGCTTTGCCGAAACTTTCGCATAGGCCGACTCAGCAATCAACATGAGCGGCTTTACATTGGCAGCAAGTGCTGGATCTTTTTGCATCTTACCGGCCAGCGCCAGGATGGAACCACCAACCGAATCCAACGTGGCTACATCCGAGCTGACAGAGATCAATTGTTGGATGAGCACCCCGAAGGCTGCACCCAATTTGGATTGATCCTCGATACTCTTGCTCGCCTCTAATTTCACTTGCAGCTTAACCGCGAGGTTATTCAGGGCGTTGGTCAGCAACGAATCATTGCCACTGGTAAGCTCTTTCATTTTCTGAACAACTTGGGTCACGCTCTCCGATGAGAGGGGTTGCTTTCCACTCCCAGCCGCCTGAACCATTGCTTGCAGTTTGAGTCGATAAGCTTCGAGCTGAACATTCGGGTCCAAATCCTTAATGCTGTCGGCCAACGCGGTCGCCCCTTTGGCAGGTGCGTCTATGATGAGCAAAGCATCCTCGATTCGATCCGACATCAGATACATGCCGGCGAGGGCATTGACGCCTGCAACCATGTTTTTGTCCGCCTTGTCAGCAACCAATGCGTCCCAAGTGGACCTGAGGAGTGCTTCAGAACGCTTCTTGAGGTTTTGTTCCTCCGCCGTCTCGTCGGTTTTATTCTTCCTGTTTTCAATTGCGGCGCGCTGGTATTCGGACCAAAGAATTTGTCCAAGCATACTAGCTCCACCACCGGAGCTATTTCCTTTACCAAGTGCGATATGCTTTTCCGCATCGTCGAAACGCTTATGGATCAAATCCAACTTCACGAGCAAGTCCAAAGCGCTTTGCGCTTCCTTGGAAGCGGGATCTACATCATTGAGCTGGGTTGCTAACCGAACCATTGTCGGTATCAACGCGAGCTGAGTCTCAGCGGTTGCTTCCGAAAGAAGCCTGCCAAGCACGATCACAGCAAACCCACCTGCGCGGAGCGCTGTCGTGGTCCCCTTTCCTGAAGAAAGCAACTCCTGTGCCAGAGCGATGACTTCCCAGTTCTGTTGGGTCTTGAAATATAGATATGTATTCAAAAATTTTGCTTCGACAAGATCGTCACGCGAGTCCGAGTCACGGAACAATCGCAGAGCGCGTTGGTACAGTTGAATCGCTTGTTGCCGATCCCTCAACGCAGAATCCTGGATGGTTTGAATCTGGGTTTGTATCGCCGGCTTGTCTGCCGATTCTCCGGCGAGTTGTTGCTGCAAAACCGCAAGGGTCGATTCCGTGGACTCGGCTCGGTCCAATCGCTCTCGGGCCGCTTTGATGGTGTCAGCCCATGACTTGGTGATCGGCAACTTGTCATCTACCTTTTCGACCGTTTCAATCCCAAGTTCGCCCAAGCTCTGTTTCGCTTTCGCGAGATGTGGACCCTTTTTCTTGACGATCGCCTGAAGCAATTCTCTCGCGGCCTTGCGGTTGTTTCTAAACTTATTCTCTTCCTTTCTCTCATCGAGCGTTTTGCTCCACGCGATGCGGGCTTCCGCAACCGCAAGCTGCAAATCAAGCCATTCGGGTTCATCCCGTTCTCTGGGTGACATCCCCTTGAACGCCTCCTCGCCTCGCTGAATCGAAGCTTCGTATTTGGCAACTTTTTCGGACGAGTCCAATCGAATGATCGCGGCGATCGATTGAATGCGGTACGTGCGAAAGACCCCTTCGCCTTCGTTGTCTGCAACACGAGTGAGGCTGTTGCGAGCTTCGTCTATTTTTCCGAGTTGCGTCTGTGCATCAGCCAAATACTTAAGGCTCAACATGCGACGCCCCGCTTCGCCCGGGCCCGTCATCTTCTCGACCAAAGCGCTAAGATTTTTTTCCGAGCTCTCAAGCCACTTTCGCCATTCCGGACTGGACGGAGGATAGGTTTGCGAGAGGAACTCCATCGTCTTTGCCTGGAGTATCTGAGCGTTTCGATACTCTTCTCGATACTGTTCCCTCAGCTCCTTCAGTTCCGCTAAATTTTTCCCTTCGATCTTGATCGTCTTGATCTTGTCACCATCCATCGAGGTCAGCAGCGGCTTTAGTTCCTCGGCAATTCGGTTGTAGAGCTCTAATGCATCGGTGTACGCTTGTCGGGATTTCGACCGCCAGCTATCCGAGGAAATCACATTGTCAGGGTTAGTGCTCTCCTCCAATGCGGCTTGTGCTCTAGCAAGATACAGGTCCCCTAAACTGGTCTGCGTTTCGCTGCGCCTCGAGTGGTTTGGAGAAGCTGTCAGAAACTCCTTATACCCCTTTTCGATCGCCAGCATACGCTCATCGCGTTGCTCTTTTGTCTTGAGCGTTCGAAGCGACTGCTGCAAAATAATATTGCGTTCGAGAGGCAAGTCCGCCTTGAGGCTCTCCGGCAATCGATTCTTGGCTGCGCTCGTTTCGAGATACTTCAAACCGAGATCGTAATATCCCTCTTCTCTCAGCCGTTTCAAAAACCGTTTGGCGGGTTCTTCGGACATTGCGTTTGGAACAATAGTCGCCGTTGATATTGCAACCATGACGCATGTAGCGAAACGTCCATAAGTCCACAACATGAGAGAAACCCTGAATTGCAATCGGTACAGAGCCACCTTGGTATCGAAGGGGGCAAGAACGAGACGAGATCAACCGTATCGATTATAACCGATAGTCGACAATGCGAAGAGCCGCTTCTAAGAATCCTGGTCCTCGCCTAATCGAATTTCGTTCGTCGCGATGTCGGATTCTGTCGGCTCGTCGACGGACCATGTCGGATCATCCACGGACCATGGAGAACTGTCCCATCGGTAATATCCTTGTCGCCCCCCACCCTCTTGTTCGCCCCCGTCGACATGCGGAAGCTTCTCGACTTGCGGAAGCTTCTCTAATTGTGGAGGCGAAACCGGCGGGACCGAATCGGATCCTAAGACGCCTGACTGCCCAGCGACTTCGATC
>JBBRGW010000180.1:0-8152 GCA_038223525.1 Pirellulales bacterium | reverse complement strand
GGTGACTCACCTTACTTCGGCGCAGCAGACGTCGTTTTGGGTGTTCACGAGCGTTTGGAAGTTCCAACCGCAACACCAGACTTCTTCCGTCCCGGAGCAGTTCAGGACCCAACCGATATTCACCGTATGCACTTCTGGAGCTTGCATCCAGGTGGGGGCAATTGGGCTTTGTGCGACGGCAGCGTGCGATTCATTTCGTACTCCTCCGCCGGACCACAGCCATTGCCAACCTCGGCAGTCCCAGTTCCTGTTCCAACGGTTATCGGAGCGATGGCAAGTCGTAACGACGGAACAGTATTCCAGTTCCCAGAGTAGTTAACTGCTAGTTTTCGAATAGGACCTGCCCTCAGCAGATTTGTTGAGGGCAGGTTTTTTTGTGTTACTTTTTGGATGAAGCTTCACTTCTGACCCCCTAACGAGATTGAAATACAATGCGTCGTTTTGCTGTACTCGCAATCCTAGCGAGCGTTTGTTTTGCTGGATGTGCAAAAGAATACCAACCACCGCCAGAGTCGATTCCGGACATCAAGCCGGGACGTGGAGCGCCAGGAGCAGACGGTGGACCAGGTAAAGCTACCGGCGGGGCCGCACTCACACCACCCAAGTAAGGTGCGATCAATCGTAGTCGCCTTTCGCTCCGCGAATTTGTCGCCTTTCGCTCCGCGAAAGAAGCTTTCTTTGTCGCCTTTCGCTCTGCGAAAGAAGCGTTCTTTCGCAGAGCGAAAGGCGACATTAAGAAACCAACCAAAGCATCCAACCCGAAACGGTTGGATGTTTTTTTTGGCGAGCTAGCTACTTGCCAGCATGATAAACAAGATGAGCTATCTCAGGAACGATCAATCGATCCATAGCCAACCGAACGCCAGCAGGGGAGCCAGGCATGGTTAGAATAACCTTCGTCCCAATGCGTCCGCCGCTTGCTCGGCTCAACATAGATGCGGAACCAATCTCCTGAAACGAAAGCATACGAAATAGTTCTCCGTATCCAGGTATAACAGCATCATAGAGAAACTCGATCGCTTCAGGAGTGCAGTCCCGCGCGGCCAAGCCTGTGCCTCCGGTCACAAGCAACGCTTCGCAATCTTCCGCTTCAATCATCGCCTTTGCTACGTCGCGAATCTTGAACGTCTCATCCGCGACAATGGATCGCTGTAGCACTTTGTTTCCAGCTGACTCCATTAGTTGCTGGATCAGTTTGCCCCCAAGATCGTCGTCCAGTGTTCGCGTATCGCTGACTGTAAGTATCGACACGGTGACGGATCGAGCTGCTCTTTTACGGTGTTCTTGCGTAGATGCGGATGACATATGGATGATTGCTTTGATTATTAACGAGGCGGACGCTGCTAGCGTCTCCCAAAACAAATTGCCTGATTTCTTAATTGTTCTTGAGCCCTAATCCTGAGGGTCGCCAACAGTATACAGCCAACACGTGATCGCAAACGGAGTAAACTAATCTTGCCGTTGGCTATCTTGCTAGCTCCATACGCTACCCCCATTTGAGCTACAATCGAAAAGGTTCTCTCCCCAATCAAACAAAGGATTTCGAAGTGCGACATAAATTGAATTTCCTCGCAGTATTTTTCGTTATAATTGGATTTGCAGCGAGCGCTTTGCCGGACGATTTTATTCCGCGCACGCAAACCACACTACCAGGCCCGCCGTTGTCTCCTGAGGCAGCGATTGCAAAGATGACGGTTCCGCCAGGATTCCACGTTGAATTGGTTGCTTCCGAGCCTAATCTTTTCAATCCAGTCGCGATGGCTTTCGATGATCGAGGGAGGATTTTCGTTACCGAAAGCTTTGAGTACCCACGTCGAGAACCGGGCCCGGGACGAGATCGTATCAAGATCTTAGAAGACAAAGATGGCGACGGCTTGGCGGAGACCGTGAAAGTGTTTGCGGAAGGGCTCAATATCCCCTCTGGTATCGCGGTCGGTCACGGTGGCGTTTGGGTCGCCAATGCGCCCGATCTGCTCTTTCTAGAAGACACCGATGGCGACGACGTGGCGGACAAGCAGACCGTCATCGTAACGGGGTTTGGCCGAGACGACACACACGAATTGCCAAACGCATTGACCTGGGGCCCAGATGGCTGTCTCTACGGTCTAAACGGCGTCTTCAACCGATCCGTCATCAAGCAAGACGGTCGCGTTTTCGACTTCACCTGCGCCTTGTTTCGAATCGATCCAATCACGAAGAAGTTTGATTTGTTTTGCGAGGGAACTAGCAACCCATGGGGCGTCGCTTTCGATCACGAGGGAAGTGCCTTCATCAGCGCATGCGTCATCGATCACCTATGGCATTTAACGGAGTCGGCCTATTATCTCCGTCAAGGTGGTCCATATCCGCCGCACACTTGGTTTGCAGAATCAATCGTGAAGCACAAGCATCAAATGGCTGCCTATTGCGGTATTGAGTACTTCGATTCGCCAGCTTATCCAAAGCAATATCGCGATAAGCTATATATGGGAAACATCCACGGTGGATGCCTCAATTGCGATCGAGTCGAACGATCCGGGGCGACGTACCAAGGATTCAGCGAACCTGACTTCCTGACCGCCAACGATGTTTGGTTTATGCCTGTCGCACAAAAAGTGGGTCCCGACGGTTGTATGCACGTGCTCGATTGGTACGATCGATACCATTGCTATCAGGATGCGAACGCGGATCCCAAGGGTGTGGATCGAGGACACGGTCGACTTTATCGCATCGTTTACGACAAGCGGCCAACTCCCAAGGTAAAGGACTTCGCCAAGCTCAGTAATGCAGAGTTGGAAGGGCTACTATCGGACGAAAACATCTTCAATAGGCAGCGAGCTCAATTGAAATTGCAAGAGCGCCGCGTTGTGACCAAGGATGAATCTAGCGCAAAGCGACTTCAATCGACGGTGCTCAATGCAGATTTGCCAATCAAGCTTCGGATGCACGCGCTGTGGTCCCTCATCGGTTCCGGTTCTCTGCCAGCAACTTTTCTAAACCAATTGTTGGACCGAAGCGAGCCGGAATTACGAGCCTGGGGAGCGCGTACCGTTGGTCGCCAAAACACGCGTGAGTCCGCGACATTGGACAAGATGAAAACGATCGCTGGCGACACGGATCCTCGAGTTCGCCTCCAAGCGTCTATTGCCGCCCCTAAGTTAGCAATGGGGCAAATGACCGCGGCCGAAAACGTGCGGCAGCAGATCGATGTTCTTCGCCACAGTTCTAAAGACCCGATTCTACCCCGCGTCGTTTGGCAAAACATGCAACCCAACGTTGTCGAACAACAGTCCATGCTGCTAGAAAGCGTCTTGCAGGGGCTCGACCGGAAAGAAGACTTGCTGCGAGACCTGTCGCCTCGCATCGCGTCTCGGCTCGTTGCGGAGGTAAAGCCGGGAGTGGAAAATGAACCTAGCAAAAAGGCCGTGGGTACTGTTTTGCAATTGGCTAGCGGTCTCAGCGAAACGTATCCCGATCAGTCAGCCGAAGTGCTCGAAGCTCTATTAGTTAAAGCGAGGTCGGGCGAAATCAAGGCAGCTGCTATCAGCCCAATACTCAAGAAATGGATTGCAGACAACGCCGCGAAAAAAGCCTTCGCACCAATTGGAGATGTTCCGCTCGAATCGCTTACCGCATGGCAAAAGGGAATCCTCTCTGTGCGATTGCTGTGCGGGGATGCGGCAGCAACCGGAATCGCTCGCAACATTGTTTTGCGCCCCACATTAAATGGAGCGTTGCGGAAGCAAATGCTGCAAGCGGTTGTCCAAGTAGAGCCTAAGGTAGCGTCCGAAGCATTGATTCAATTGCTCGACGAACTCAAGGCAAATCGTCCGATCGATAACAACTATCGCGACACCGCACTGGACATCGGAATCGCCAACGCGACCAAGGAGGATACGGCTCAACTGGTTGCTTCGCTCGCAAGCCTCAAAAGCGATATGCAAGCGGCAATCGCGGAACGCATGTGCAGACGGGTAGATACTGCTCAAGCATTGTTGTCGCAAATAATGGGTGGCAATCTTCGCAAGGAACTTATCAGCCCAAATCGAGTTCGCTTGCTCGCATCCGACTCCAATGAAGCCATTCAAGCATCGGTCGCAAAAATTTGGGGCAAAATCAATGTCGAATCGACTAAAGATCGCGAGGAAGTGATCAAAACGGTAACCAATACGCTCCGCTGGGACGCGCGAGGTGATGCGGAGCGCGGGCTCGCAATCTATGACCGAATTTGCGGGCAGTGCCACGTTATGAATGGGCGAGGCAATGAAGTTGGTCCTAACATTACTGCAAACGGTCGAGGCTCCTACGAACAATTGTTGGTTAGCGTTTTCAATCCTAGCTTGGTCATCGGCGACGCCTACAAGAGCGTTACACTCCGAACCGTTGACGGCACAGTCGTCACTGGTCTGCTGGTGGAGAAGACCGACAAACGAACCGTAATCAAAGTACAGGGAGGTAAAGTAGAGACGATCCCTGCGGAAGAAATCGAGGATTTCAAACAGGATAAGAAGTCGTTGATGCCAGAAGGGGTTGAGACGCAGCTTGCACCACAAGAGCTCGCGGATCTGTTCGCGCTGCTGACGCTCGAGGGTCCTCCGTCGGCCAAAGACAATGTTAAAATCTTAGGCACGCCTCCAAATCTTCACAGCAAGCAACGGCCTTAGAATCAAGAACCGGAAATAGTATCAATCACAATCCGTGTGATTTCCGCAGAGATTTGGAAACCGTCTCTACAATGCAAAGGTCACTCTCGGCAAGAGTGACCTACGGTAGGTCGCACCTGCCGGGTGCGACTTAGTTTCGAAACTTATTCACCAACTTCATGTTTCGCGCTACAAAAGTTCTTCGAGCTTTGCGTAGGACTGGACTAGCAAGTCATCTAGCTCACTGAGTCTACGTTGATCCTTGACAATTTGAGCTTGGGGCTTTTTGAAGTACTCAGGTTCGGCCATTTTAGCGTGAATTGATCGCTGTTCGGCTTCGTACTGCTCAATTTGCGAAGGGAGCTTATCCCGTTCCTGCTTTTCTTTGAACGTCATTTTTTTCGCTATAGCGACGGATTCGCCGGCCGCCTCTTTTTGCGAACTGTTGGACTTGTTGGATGTCGAAGCGGGGGACTTGCGATTCGCTTCAGCGATCGCCGAAGCTTTCTTGCCGGACTGCCGCTGACGCAGCCAGTCGTCGTAGCCGCCAACGTATTCCTTGATGCCTTCTGCTTCAAAAACGATGGTGCTGGTGACCACGTTGTCGAGGAACGAACGATCGTGGCTGACAACAAGCACAGTCCCATCGTATTCGACCAAGCGTTCCTCGAGTAGTTCAAGCGACTCTGTGTCCAAATCGTTCGTCGGTTCGTCCATCACGAGCATATTCGCGGGGCGAGCAAACAACTTTGCCAACAGCAACCGATTGCGTTGGCCGCCGGAAAAAAATCGAATCGGTGAACGTGCTTGTTCCGGTGTAAACAAGAAGTCTTGGAGATAACCTATGATGTGCTTCGTCTTCCCGTTGACGGTGATCATGGATTTGCCCAGACCGACATTTTCTTCGGCCGTCTTGTCCATGTCGAGCACTTCGCGAGTTTGATCGAAGTACGCGATTTCTAACTTCGTACCCTGGCGAACCTTTCCTTCTAGTGGTGCGAGTTTCCCTAGTAGTCCCTTGAGCAATGTCGACTTGCCAGCACCATTCCGTCCGATGATGCCCACTTTGTCTCCTCGCATGATGGTCAAGTCGAGGGGAGGAATAATGACTTTCGGGCCATAGCCAAAGGATGCGCCGGTGAAGTTGCATACCAACATCCCGCTCCGTTCGCCCGCATCGATTTGCATCGCAACAGTCCCTTCGGTTTTGCGACGTTGGGCACGCTCGGATCGCATGGCTTCGAGCGCGCGGACGCGTCCTTCGTTTCTCGTACGACGCGCCTTAACACCCGTTCGAATCCAAACTTCCTCTTGGGCCAGTTTCTTGTCGAAGAGGGACTGCTGTTTTTCTTCTGCGTGCAAAGCTAGTTCTTTGCGCTTCAAAAACGTGGGGTAGTCACACGACCAGTCGAAAAGTTGACCGCGATCGATCTCCAAAATACGCTTTGCAAGCCGGGTTAGGAATGCGCGATCGTGGGTAACGAATAGCAATGTGCTAGGAAGGGAACTCAGGAAACCCTCCAACCAAGTGATCGCATCAATGTCCAAATGATTCGTCGGTTCGTCGAGCAGTAGGACTTCCGGTTTGCTGACAATAGCTTGCGCCAGCAAGACTCGGCGTTTCATGCCGGTCGAAAGACTTTGGAATTGGACCGCTCCGTTTAGTTCCATTTGCGAAAGAACGCGTTCGACGAATTGGTCCCGTTGCCAATGGTTCTCGATCTCGTTCATATCATCGGGGAGACCGCGCGCAATGACTTCTTCGACCGTACCCTCGATGTCGAGAGGTACGTCCTGAGGCAAGACGGCAACCCGCGTTCCGGCGCTCATTTCGATCGTCCCCGACTGCGGTTGCTCCTCGCCGGAGATGAGACGCATGAATGTCGTCTTGCCGCTTCCGTTGCGTCCCAGGAGGCCAATCTTTTCGCCAGGTTCGATTCTACATGAGACTTCAGAGAGCAGGCTCGGGCCCCGATAGCCCATGGTTAGTTCTTGGATGGTGATCTGCGGCATTCAGCGAAAAACTCTCAAACATCAGTTGGGAATGGACATGCAAATAAAGTTGCACGCTCAATTGTAGAAATCAAACAGGTAATATATTCGCAATCCCGTTTTGGTCATACCCAAGAAAAGGGCGTATTCTTAGCGATCCACGACAAGCCACGGAGTCTTACCCGTAGGATGGGACCATCGTCCCGTCCGTAGCTTGTCCCGTCCGTAGCTTGTCCCGTCCTGTTGATTCGTTCGGGACAATGGTCCCAAACTACAAAGGGCCTGTCGATGGCCATAGGCTATTCTAGAATTCACATCCAATAGCCAGCATCAGATCCACGTTTGCCATGTGCCACTCTGCCCAGCGTTCGATTTTCTCTCCCTCGCTCTGACTTCGATTCAATTGCGATTCGAATTGAGCCGCCATGTTGCCTTGGACTTCGCTGAGGCTTTCGAGTTGGGCAATACGATTGTCCCAATTGGCTACCTGATGGCCAGCATTTACCCAGCGCAGCGCGGCCGTTCGTTTTTTCTCGAATGCAACCTCGATTTCCATTGCAATCTGCTTTTCACGATCCGCGACAAGCTCGTCGAGCCAACGCTTTCTTGCCGCGATCGCACTTTCCATTTCGGATTTGCTTCGATGTGGACGCAGTACTTTGGACCAAAAGGGTTTCTGTTTTGCCAACGCGGGTACTCCGCTTAGGGAGGCTCCGATGCTGTCCCATGCATCGAGAGTTTCTGAGTTGATCGTACTTTTCAATCGCTTTAGGCAGACTAGATCGCATCGGCAGTTGGACGCTTGTTTAATATGATCGCAGACATTGCAGTCGCTCGGGATGATCTCCTGTGTTTCGTTGGGAGCGTGACCGCAGGCGTTCTCGATGCCGATCAAGCCGGAGAGTTGTGAGCGAAGGACTGCGATCTTGGATTGATTTTCCAGTCGCTTGTCCTCTAGGTTTATTCTCAATCGATTAATGAGTGTTGGGTCTGGGATGGGGATCCCTTTATCCGCAATTTGGTTCTGCGCTTTTTCCTGACGTTCGAGGAGGGCGAGTGTTTGATCGAAAATGGGTTGCGCTTTCAAGCAAGCGGCAATTCCAAAGTGCAATTTCAACGCATTGGCGGTAGCCGATTGTCGGAGTCGGTAGGCGATGGCAGCCTGAAACGAACTGATCATCTGCTTCTCGCTGGCTCCCTCCTTGCAAATAGGAGGAGTTTGAAAATTGCGAGAATGCGAATCCGAAGAAATCCTGTTTGCTGCCCCGCACCTTGTCGATGCTAGACGCCCAACTTCTGCAGCGGATAATGGCCCAACTTCTGAAGCGGATAAAGATTGTGTCCTGGAATCGTTTTGGGCTGGCAAACTGTAGGGGACCGAGCGGCTTACCAAAAATGGTTCCAATGTGCTGGACTGTCCCGTGGCGGAGGGTAAACCACCTATTGACGTGAGAAAACAAAGCGCAGCAGCGAAAAATCGTTGCCGAAACTTCCCTTCCTCGTTTCTGATCCAGGTCCGCGACCTTACCATCTGTGTA
>JBBRGW010000179.1:0-8244 GCA_038223525.1 Pirellulales bacterium | reverse complement strand
AACACTCGATCTGATCCCGTTATGACCGGCGGAGGAGAAAAGAAGCCCCACGATTGTTGCTGTAACTGTGAGTCTGGTTCATCCAGAATTCCTGATACAAGTACGGCGCTATCGATCAAAAGGCATTCGATACCCATGATGATCAAAACAATTCCTACCGCGCAAAAAAAGGCTCGCCACATGGTATCTGGACGAATCAAGATTCGTACACCTAAATAAGTTCAGAGGAAAGGGAATGCAAAAACGATTCACCTCAGTGAAAGGACTTCGCAAGGAAGCCGTCGCAGAGAAGAGTGTCGGCCTGCAAGCCGCCACAAAAGGAACCAGAGTAGACTTTTTGCTTGAATTACGACAATGCACATCGCATTTCGCTCCTAGTTTGTAAAATCCAACGATACGTCAATATCGTTAAGGCAAGAACACGTACCCGGGTGGCCTCCAAGGGGGCTCGGCTCAAATCGCATTTCCAAACCACGCCTTGCGTTGTTGCGAGGCGGAACGGACGTTAGTATACTGTCGCGACCAATAGGGATGGGGCTCGATGAGCCCTAATCGTGTGTTGTGGTGGTTTTCTGAAGAATTCAAGTCCACTACCTCCTGCGAGTTCACCGTCTTGTGTTGTGAGGAATTGCCGTGCAATTGAACGCGGCGCTGCTACACTGACACATCCCTTTCCGGATTTCCTACCCTCCAATCAGTGAGAACATAATGACAAGACCAACCCGCCGTCAGTTTATTCAAAACACATCGGCCGTCGGTGCCGCCGGCTATTTCGTTTCCGCCGGAGCAACCACCGGTTTGAGCCGCTCCGCTAACCAGAAGCTCAACGTTGCTTGTATCGGTGTAGGAGGCAAGGGAGGCAGCGATTCCAACAATGCTGCGAAGTTTGGAAATGTGGTCGCAATCTGTGACGTCGATCGCAATACACTGGACGGCAAAGCGGGCTCCCCGGAATTCAAGAATGCAGAAAAGTTTTCAGACTTCCGTGAGCTCTTTGCAAAGTACGGCAAGAACCTTGATATTGTGACGATTAGCACACCCGATCACATGCACGGACCAGTCACTCTCGCTGCAATGCGATTGGGTGCTAGCTGCTATACGCAGAAGCCACTCACACGCACGATCTACGAAGCGCGCCTATTGGCAAAGGTTGCTGCGGAGACGGGTGTATGCACCCAAATGGGAAATCAGGGTACAGCGTTGGATTCGTCGCGCGAAGCGATCGCACAGTTGAAGTCTGGCGTGCTCGGCACACTCAAAGAAGTCTATGCATGGTCGAATCGTCCGGTCTGGGCACAAGGACCTGGCCGACGCATGAACATGGCAAAGTTCGCCGCTGAAGCCATGAAGGAAGACGCAAACGAAGGTTCCAAGATCGTTGGCGACAAACACAAAGAGATTATCCGCACTCTCGAGAAATTGGACTGGAAAAGTTGGATCGGGGTCGCAGAGGATCGCGAATACTGGCCCGGTTTGTACCACAGCTTCCAATTCCGAGGCTGGTGGGATTTCGGCACGGGTGCTTTGGGCGATATGGCTTGCCACCAGCTGACCGTTCCATTCGCATCGTGTGGACTCCGAGATCCAATCTCCGTTGTGGCAAAGACCAGCGGACACGATTTCGATAGTTTCCCAGCAAGCTCCGTGATCAAGTTTGAATTCCCAGAAACCAAAGAACGACCAGCAATTCCATTCTGGTGGTACGACCGCAAGGGGAACAAGCCACCTGCAGCTGTGTTCGAAAAATGGGGCATCAACAAAGTCGCAGACAGCGGCGTACTCATCGTTGGCGAGAAAGGTGCTTTCTACAGTTCCGATGACTACTGCGGCAAGTACGAGCTCAAGGGTGTCGACAAGGTCAGCGTCGACTTTGAAAAAGCGGAAAATAAAGGGGATAACGATACCAACAATATGTATGAGTTGTTCCGAGCAAAGGCGGCAAACGATCCAAAGATTTGCAAGTCTAATTTCATCGATCGCGCTGGCCCTCTAACCGAAACGATCCTTCTCGGCAACCTTGCTGTTTGGGCTGCGGCCAAAGGTGGCGAAAACGGCGAGATGGGTGAGTGGGGCGAAAAAGTCGAATGGGACGCCAAGAACTTGGTCGTCACCAATCTTGCTTCGCTCAAAACACCACGCGTCGCCGATTTGATCAAGCCAAAGTATCGCGACGGTTATCGGATGGATTAAAGATAGTCGATCCGATCGGATTGGCTATGATAGTGTTGCATTCAATTGGTAGGGGAGTAGTTTGTTACTCCCCTGCCTTTTTCCTATTTTATGTTTGTTCTTGAGCGTGTCGGTATCGACAAAAGGGTTATCGCGATGAGCTGTCGACGAGTATGGCTTTATGCTTTTGCAAATTGCTTTGCTGCAAGTGTCCTGTTTGCTGGCATCGCAGAGGCTTATCAGACGGCGACTGGAAAGCCGGCCACTACGACGACTGCAGCCGCTTCTCCGAAAGCCGCGCCGACACCTGCTACCGCTAAGAACGAGGACACCGAAGCTGCTAAGAAAAGACTGGAAGCTTTAGGGCCGACCGCTAAAGCAACCTTTTCAGATGGAAAACTCACAGAAATTCTCATCGCGGAGGGATCGCAAATCACTGCGGACGATCTCGCCTTGTTTGGGAAATTGTCCGACTTGCAAAAACTGCAAATTTTCAATTGCCGATCACTCAACTCGGAAATGGTTTCGAAGCTGGCGGGACTCAAAGAACTGACGTCGCTTGCGTTAACCAATACGGTTATCGACGACGCGGCAGTCGATACGATTGTTAAGTCGTTTCCTAAACTCACCGTGCTTGATTTGTCATCGAATGCGAACATGTCCAATCAAGCGCTCAAAGCACTCTCGGAACTGAAGGGACTACAGCAACTGACGCTCGTCCAAAATCGATTCAACGAGCTTAGCACACGCCGATTAGCGAAACTGCAGGATCTGCGTGTTCTCGATCTGCGAGGCAACATGGAAGCTGGAGACATGACGCTAGAGGTGGTTGCAGCCCTTCCAAAATTGAAAGCGTTCAAGCATCGGAGCACTGCGGTTTCCGACTTCGGAATGGAGCATTTGTCTCGCAATTCAACACTCGAGAATTTGCTAATCCAGGACTTCGCGATAACCAATCAATCGGGTCAATACTTGGCGAAGCTCAAAAAACTGGCCCAATTGGAGATCTTCCGTTGCCAAGGATTTGGAAGCGAGGGAGTTTTGGCGCTCAAGGGATTGGATCTCCAACGCTTGACCCTTCGAGATCTGCCAACGATTGACGATTCTGCACTGGAAGTCTTAAAGGATCTCCCCAAACTGCGTCGGTTCTATCTGCATGAAATCAGCGGCATCAGCGATACGGGACTGAAGAATATCGGCGATTTAAAAGCCTTGGAACTGTTGGACATTTGGAGCATTCCACAAATGACCGACGCCACGTTGGACGTAATCGCAACGTTGCCAAACCTAAAGGAATTGACGATTCGATCGACCGCTGTAACCGATGCGGCAATTGCCAAGATATTGGCGATGCCGAAACTCCAGTCGTTGACGTTTAAGGAAAATGGATCGGTCACCGAAGCTGGCCTCAAAAAACTGTCCAGTAAAAAGTGGACAAAACTAGACATCGGCTCAGGCAACAACGCTTCCGAAGAGTAAGCACCTGCGCAGAATTTTTTTCTGTAATTCACGTAGCAGCGAATCTCCGAGACTCTGATTTCGGCGAGTCTCTGAGAGACTAGCCTACATGTTTTGCACACTTATTTGTGCAGGGCTGCTTAGGTCTCACCGTAGCACGACGTTCAAGCTAGTGAATGATGGGGCCGATTCACTTTCTTGAGCGTCGTGCTAAGCTAGTTTTCAGCCCGCCAACTCGCCTAAGACGAGCGGCAGGCTGTGTTATACCAGTCGTAGTTTGGGACGATTGTCCCGAACGAATCAACGGACGGGACAATGGTCCCATCCTACGGTACTTTTCATTCTGCCGATCGCCTAACAGTGGTTCGGTCGTTCCGACCGAGCAATCGCGGCGGATACTGCCGTGCCTCTCCAGATTTGATAAATGCTTCATCGCAGCTTCAGGATGACTTTCTAGAATCCTTTGTGAACCGCTTGCTTTCCGTATAGTTTCAGTATTGCAAAACCGCAAATTATAATGTGTTTCGGCGGATTTGCTCTCGCGCTAGGTACTATACGATTGGCTGCGATTTAATCTCATCTACTCTTCTTGTTTGTCGCTATCGGCCGCGGTGTTGGCATGCGGCCTATAGCTACGAACCCACTTCCGAGGATCAGCTCATGAAACGTGTAACACGTGCATCCAGTTCTAAGTGGCTCATCGCTCGCTCGCCTAGGCTCGAGAGTCTAGAGCAGCGTCAACTCATGGCGGTTGACGTCATATTGGAATGGAACGATTTGATGCTCCAAGCCAGCGTTGCAGACTACTCGCTGGTCGCATCGGAGCAAGCTGGACCGATCAAGACAAGTCATGCATTTGCTATAGTAAGCAACGCGATGTACGACGCATTTAACTCGGTGGCGAACATCGGGGATTCGTTTGCATTCACGGCCAAGCGTGGGCGCGGAGCCGACGCGTCGGCTGCTGTTGCGCAAGCGGCTCACGATACGCTCATCGCACTATACCCAAGTCAAAAGCCGCTATTCGATTCGGCACTCCATCGATCCTTAGACCGCGTCTTCAATGGACTCGCCGAAGATTCCGGACGGCGAATTGGCGCCGAGGTGGCCTTCGAAATTCTAAAGGCTCGCGCTGACGACGGAATCAACTCCCTTTCGACCCCAAACTACGTGCCCAATAATTTGGCCGGATTTCATGGAGTGGATCCTCTCCATCCAGACCAGGGATTCTATGCCGCGGGAGCAGGCTCGATCGACGGCTTCGCAGTGAAAGATCCCACAACATTTTCGGCCTCACGGCTAGACGACGGTACTCCAGAAGGCCGAGCCGCATTCCTTCAAAGCACCGAATATACTTTGGCCTACAGCGAATTGCTCGAGCTCGGAGGGGATGGTCTCGAAACACCCACTGCGAGAACAGCGGAACAAACACTCATCGGTCAGTTCTGGGCATACGATGGTCGTCCAGAGATCGGTACTCCACCTCGATTGTATAACCAAATTGCAAGAGCGATTGCAAAGCAAGAAGGAACCAGCGTTGCCGAAAATGCGAGGCTATTTGCATTGATCAACTCCGCAATGGCCGATGCCAGTGTTGCGGCTTGGAACACCAAGTACGATTACAACCTTTGGCGTCCGATCCTAGCGATTCGTGGCGGGGAATTGGACGGCAATGACGAAACGACAGGCGTTGCCGACTGGACTCCGCTGGGTGCACCGGCAAGCAACCCTCGCACGGGCGAAACGAATTTTACTCCGAACTTCCCCTCCTACGTCTCCGGCCATGCGGCCCTTGGCGCGGCCACCTTTGAAATGCTAGAGAACTTCTTTGGACGGGATAGTATTCATTTTTCATTCGTGTCCGATGAGTTCAACGGCATAACGGTGGATGCGTCCGGTTCGACAAGACCACGAGTCGAACGATTCTTTGATAGTCTGACCGAAGCGAAGCTTGAAAACGCGAAGAGCCGAGTCTACTTGGGCATTCACTGGGCTTTTGACAGTGACGCGGGGATTCGAATAGGTGATTCGGTTGCGGACTACGTCTATAGTCATTCATTCCAATCGAAAATCGGTCCAAATAGCGATCCTTGGAATCCACCGGAGCGCAAGTATCGCCTGAACGGCTTTGATCCAGAGGATGTAAACAACGACGGGGATGTAAACCCGCTCGATGTATTGATCCTCATAAATGGGCTAAACGCGCCGAGCGAAGCGAACCATGTTGATCACTTTATGGATGTCAATAACGATTTCGATTCATCGCCGCTCGATGTACTGCAAGTCATCAATCGATTGAATGCAACTCCGGCAGGAGCAATCGATAGTCCTGCGGATCGAGGTCCACCTCCCAACACCCAACCGATCGGTGTGCGGTCCTATGACGGCACGGGCAACAACATTGCCAATCCGCAATGGGGCAGCACAGATGAACGGCTGATTCGTTTTTCGGCTTCCGAGTATGGAGACGGAATCTCGAGTCCCGGGGGCAGCGACCGTCTCAGCGCACGAACCATCAGCAACGAATTGTCTAACCATATCGTTGAAAAAGTTCCCAACGATCGCAATTTGAGTGCAAATGTCTATGTTTGGGGACAATTCATCGACCATGATCTGGGTCTGACCAAGAGCGCGTCTCCACGAGAAAGTTTCAATATCTCAGTTCCGATCGGTGATCCCGAGTTTGATCCAAATAGCACCGGGACCCAAGTGATTCCCTTGAGCCGATCCATCTACGACACGACGACAGGTACCAGCACGATCAACCCTCGCGAGCAAATCACGCAAGTAACTTCATGGATCGATGGATCCATGATTTATGGTTCCGATTCAACGCGAGCTGCGGCCTTGAGGAGTTTTGATGGTGGCAAGATGAAATCGCAATCGACTTCGTTGGGCGAGCTTTTGCCACTCAATGTCAATGGGTTAACGATGGCCAACGATGCGCATCGAGTCCCTGACACACAATTGTTTCTTGCAGGAGATATTCGCGCCAACGAAAACATCGAGCTCACGGCCATGCAGTTGCTTTTCGTCCGCGAGCACAATCGCATTGCCGCGGATCTATTGGTTACTCAGCCTCGGTGGACCGACGAGCAGATTTACCAAAGAGCTCGCGAAATCGTCATCGCCGAACTGCAATCGATTACGTACAACCAATGGCTGCCTGCGTTAGTCGGTTCGATCGCTCCGTATCGCGGCTACAATCCTCGAGTCAATCCTGGCATTGCCAATGAGTTCTCTACAGCATCGTATCGGTTGCACAGCTCCATCAATGATGACGTCGAGTTCTTTGACGACGAGGGCCGACCGCTTTCGTTCGACTACGTGAATGATGCAGGGCAGACCATTTCCGTCGACGGGGGTGTATCGTTATCCGAGGCCTTTTTTAATCCGACGTTGTTTAAGCAAACAGGGGTCGATGGAATTCTAAAGTACGCCGGCTCAACTAAGGCTGAGGAGATTGACTTGCAGATTGTCGAGAGTCTGCGCAACTTTCTGTTCGGCGCACCTGGACAAGGCGGCCTCGACCTCGCGTCGCTCAATATACAGCGAGGTAGAGATCATGGATTGGCCGATTTCAATGCGATGCGAGTCGCTTATGGGCTCCCTCGCCTGACCAGTTTCTCGCAGATCACTTCGGATAAAGAGCTACAAAGCAAATTGGCAGAGCTCTACGGCAACGTGGACAACATAGACGCTTGGGTCGGGCTATTAGCCGAGGATCATGCGAGAGGCGCTTCGGTCGGCCCCACCTCGCAACGCATCATCGCTGACCAATTCCAACGCGTTCGCGATGGAGATCGGTTCTGGTACGAACGCGTCTTCAGCGGACGTCAGCTCGCCGACTTGCAACGCACCACTCTCGAGGATGTGATCGCTCGCAACACGGGGGTCAAAAGTCTCCAAAGCAATGTGTTCTTTTTTCAAGCTGAGATTCGCGGCATAGTCTATCTGGACGCGAATGGCAATCAAGCTCAAGACCGTCGCGAAAAGGTGGTGCCACAAGTAACCATCGAGCTACTCAACGAAGCCGGCGAAGTGATTGAAAGCGCGGTCACGGATCGTATGGGGCGATATCGACTGCAAGCGATTCCCGAAACAGGTGATTTTCGAGTGCGGGTCGTGGTTCCAAAAGGGATGGCAGCGACGACGTCGGCACTACTCGACGCGCACATCGTTTCTGGTGAGGTCCGGCTGAACCATTTCGATTTTGGGATTCGTTGAATCGCATCCACCAACAGAGCAGCGATCGGCATAGACTCTCTAACGATTCTGCCAGTTCTCGTCGAACTGGAATGCGCTTCGATTGCCGCTTCACGATGGACTCCAAGTTCGCAACGCATTGCTGAAAGACGGCTTTTGCTTCCACACTAAAAGGGACACCCACTAAAAGCACTAAAAGGGACACAGCTTTTGTTTGGGTGGGTAGTTGCAAGTTGAATTTGGATTTCTTATCTTGAACTCATTGGTTATTCGTTGGTTCCTTTCGATGGAGTGAATAGCGATGAGATTGTCTAGGGCAGAGATCTTTGACCCCTCTGAAATCGTTGCCGTCCATACCATGGCTCGGGTCGTTCGGCGTTGCTTTTTGATGGGGGATGACCCCGTCTCTGG